>CAJOQC010000028.1 GCA_905236785.1 uncultured Selenomonadaceae bacterium | reverse complement strand
TATGGATATTTATTAAAAAATCCCGCCGCGCAGTTTTGCGGCGGGATTTTGCGAGGACATTTTATGGCGATAATTGCGATAGACCCCGGCAAGGATAAATGCGGCATGGCGGTGCTGGCGGCAACGGGGGAGGTTTTGCGGCAAGGGATTTTGAAAACGGAAAATTTGCCGCAGGAGCTACAGGGGGCAATGGGGGAATTTGAAATAAATACCCTTGTTATCGGCAACGGAACCACAAGCAAAAAAGCGCAGGAAACAATAAAAACCGCCGCGCCGAATTTGAGGGTCGAAGTTATCGATGAATACGGCACGACGGAATTGGCGCGAAAAGATTATTTCAAGAAAAACCCGCCGACGGGTTGGCGAAGGTTTATCCCCCTAACCATGCAAACGCCCCCCGTGCCGGTTGACGATTATGCCGCAGTTATTCTTGGGCGAAAATGGCTGGAAAAGACATAACTGTTCCATTTGCAAAAGGGCTGCTTTTCTTGCCGCGCCGCCGGCATAACCGACGAGGTTTCCCTTTGCGCCGATTACCCTGTGGCATGGGACGATAAGCGCGATGTTGTTTCTTTTGACGGCGTTGCCGACGGCCTGCGCCGACATATCGGGGGAAATTTTTTTTGCTATTTCGCCGTAAGTAACAGTTTGCCCGTAGGGAACTGTCAAAAGAATGTTCCATACTTTTAAGCAAAATTCGGTGCCGCTTAAATTAAGCGCGGGAATAAAGCCGGGGTCTTGCCCGGCAAAATAAATGTTTAACCATGTGTCGGTCTCGTCGAAAATAGGAAGAGATGTTCCTTGCTTGCAACACGGAAGGCGGGCAAATGTGTGTTGCTCATCAAACCATAAGCCGGTCAACGCCGCGCCGTCGCTTAGGATGGTTATTTTCCCAAGGGGTGAATTGTAGTTATGAGAATATTGCATTGTTTCTCCCCAAGAAAAAAGACACCAAAGGCAAAAGCCTTTTGGTGTCTTTTTTTACAATCAGTCTTCGTCGGGGTCGGTGGATTTTCTTATCGGTGTGCCAAAAACCAAATTGTCCAAAAGACCGATGAGGTCGTTTATCTCCGGCTTGGCAATTTGCCCGCTTGCGCCCAAAGATTCGCCCTTGCGGCGCATTTCCTCGCTGATTAGGGACGAGAACAGCACAAAGGGAATCTCCGCCAAACGTTCATGCTCGCGCACCAATTTGAGCAATCTGTGACCGTCCATTTTGGGCATTTCCACGTCGGATACGATGATGCGAACATGGTCGCCGATAGGTCCGGGCTTTTCCGCCAATTTCTGCAAATATTCCCAAGCGTCTTGGCCGTTGCCAAAATCGCGCACAAAACGATAACCTGAATCGTGAAGGGTGGTAACCAAAAGGTCGCGGAGCATGGCCGAGTCTTCGGCAACCACGACATGAATGTCGGCGCGACGAGCTTTTATATCCTCGGTGGCCTCCTCGAACGTCGTCAGTTTGGCGTTTATCTCGGGGTTTATCTCGGCGATTATGGTTTCAAAGTCCAAAAGAAGCACGATGCGGTCTTCCATTTTGATGATGCCGACAACGCGGGACTGATCCCCCACTTCCGGCGACGGCTCCATGTCCTTCCAGCTTATGCGGTGAATACGCGAAACATTTTCCACCAAGAAACCGATATAATACTCGTTTATCTCGGTAACTATTATGTTGCGCGGAGTGTCGGCCGACTGCACGTTAAGGCAACGCGGCAGATTGACAAGGGGAATGGCCTTGCCGCGCAGAGTAAACAGCCCGTCAATGTAAGGATGCGCCTGCGGCATACTGGTGACGGGGGTACGGGTAATTACTTCGCGCACCTTGGCAACGTTTATGCCGTAGTGAACTTTGCCGATGCTAAACTCGACAATTTCAAACTCGTTTGTGCCCGTCTCCAACAAGATACCTTTTTCTTCGTTTTTATTTGACATCAAATCGCCCCCATAAATCGGAATCGAATTTTACGATAAATGCGTTTCGTTCCTGCGGTATTATTTCGTATTCGTATTTTGCTAATTTAACTTTATTCGTTGCCGCTTGGCAAAATCCTTCTTGCAAAAAAGAAAATTTTATTTGAACGAACTTATGATACCTTGCGATTTTTCGGCTTTTTGTGTAGAATGTCCCGTAGGAGGAAAAACAATGCAAAACAACGACAAAAATAACGCCGCTTCGGCGAATAAAATAAAAATTGCTCTCTTGGGGCTGGGGACGGTCGGCTCGGGTGTGATGCGCGTCTTTGGCGAAAACGGCGACGTGATGGCCTTTAGAACAGGCGCAACCATCGAGATAAAAACCGTGTTGGTGCGCGACGCTGCGAAAAAGCGCGACTTCATTGAGGATAATGTGGTCGTGACGGAAAACATCGAGGACATATTAAAGGACGAGGAAATAAAAATCGTTGTCGAAATGATCGGGGGCATAAACCCCGCTTTAGACTACATGACGCGGGCGTTGAAGGCGAAAAAAAGCGTTGTCACCGCCAACAAGGACGTTTTGGCCGAACATGGCGGCGAACTTTTGCAGTTGGCGGAGGAAAACGGCGTTGATTTTTTCTTTGAAGCCAGCGTCGGGGGCGGTATCCCCATAATTTTGCCTCTTCGCAAATCCTTGAGCGCGAACCGCGTGACCGAAATAATGGGCATCGTCAACGGCACAACCAATTATATGCTGACGAAAATGACCGAGGAAGGCGCAAGTTTTGAAACCGCGCTAAAGGAAGCGCAGGACTTGGGCTACGCCGAGGCAGACCCCACCGCCGACGTTGACGGCCTCGATGCGGCGCGGAAAGCAGTGATTTTGGCATCCCTTGCCTTTAATACCAAAGTTTCGCTAAAGGACGTGGACACAAAGGGCATCCGCAAAATAAAACCGTTGGACATCGAATACGCCCGGGAGCTTGGTTATGTGATAAAACTTTTGGCGGTGGGAAGAGAATCCGACAAGGGAATAGAACTTGCCGTTCACCCCGTATTTTTGCCCAAAGGACACCCTCTTGCGGCGGTAAACGGCGTGTTTAACGCGATATTTGTTCGCGGCAACGCCATAGGCGAAGCCATGTTTTACGGGCAGGGCGCAGGCTCTTTGCCCACGGCATCGGCGGTGGCCGCCGACATTGTGGAAGTGGGGCGCGACATCGTAAACGGCACCCTTGGGTCTTGGCACGGCAACCCTCTGACGGAAAAAAAGATTTGCCCCACCAAAGAGACGGAATCGGGTTATTATGTGCGGCTGTTGGTTGATGACAAGCCCGGCGTTTTGGGGCTTATCGCCACGGCCTTTGGCAATTCATCCGTAAGCCTAAAGTCCGTAATGCAAACAAAACGCTCCATCCCGGAACACGCGGAAATAGTGGCCATAACTCATCGTGTAACCCATAAGTTTATGGAAAGCGCGTTGGACAGGCTGAAGAATTTGACGGTGGTTGACGAAATTAAAAACGTAATTCGCGTTGAAAATTGATAAATTTATAATCTAAGGAGAGAACAGACATTTGAGAAGAAGTATAACCGTTCGCGTGCCGGCCACAAGCGCCAACTGCGGCGCGGGCTTTGACGTTTTGGGCGTTTCATGCGCCCTCTACAGCGAGATAACTCTCACTTTGACCGACGAAACCGACGAAGTGACCTTTGACATGACGGGTGAAGGCGCAAATTTAATCCCCACCGACAAAAAAAATATCGTCTGGAAAAGTGTACAATTTTTGTTGCAAAGAGTGAATATGGCGGAAAAATTCACGGGTGGCACAATTCGCATGAAAAATGCCGTCCCACTCTCTAAAGGGTTAGGCTCAAGCGCGGCGGCGATAGTGGGCGGCCTAAAGGCGGCCAACGTTATCGTCGGCAATTATTTTAACCGCAGCGAGCTTCTTGACCTTGCCACGGAAATTGAAGGACACCCCGATAATGTGGCTCCGGCCGTCTTTGGCGGCTTTACCGTCAGCACGACGGAAAACGAAAAAGTGAATTGTTTTACCTTTTTGCCGAAAATAAAATTGAAATTAGTGGCGGCTGTGCCGGATTTCCCGTTGCCCACCCGCGAGGCGCGGGAAGTTTTGCCGCAGGAAGTGCCGCGTTCCGCCGCCGTCTTTAACATTGGCCGCGCCGCCATGCTTGTCGCTTCGCTCATTAGCGGCAACGAACGCTTTATCGGCGATTGTTTTGCCGATATGCTCCACCAGCCCTATCGCGAACAGTTAATCCCCGGCATGAAAGACGTTATCCATGCCGCAACGGAAGCGGGCGCGTACGGCGCGGCGCTTTCCGGCGCAGGCCCAACCATGATGGCCTTTGCGCCTCTTCAAGGGCAAAACGCCGTGAAGGTGGGCGACGCTATGGTTGAGGCTTTTGCCCAAAACGGCGTAAAGGCTCGCGCCATGATTTTGAACATGGACACGCGGGGCGCGCATATTGTCAATTATTGACTGAGGTGACGGTAATTGCGGATAGTTATTGTCGGCGCGGGTAAATTGGGCTTTCAGTTGGCGGATTTTTTGTCCAAGGAAAATTTTGACATTGTGCTTATAGACCACGAAGCCGCCCAACTTGAGGCGGCAAAAAACTCTTTGGACGTTCTTACCATAAACGCCAACGGCGCAAGCCCCATAACAATGGAAGACCCGGACGTGGCGGGGGCGGATGTGCTTATTGCCGTTACAGCCAGCGACGAAGTAAACATGGTTTGTTCGATTTTGGCCAAAAAACATGGCATAGCGCATACCGTGGCGCGTATTCGCGATATGCAGTTTATCAGCGAAGCCAAGGATTACCTAAAGGAAAATTTCGACATCGACCTTATGCTAAACCCGGAGCTTATAACAGCCGGCGAAATAAACCGCATACTCATGACCCCGGCCGCCCTCAACGTGGAGGATTTTGCCCATGGGAAGGTGCGGCTTTTTGAAACAAAAGTGCGGCGAAAATCCCCCTATGCCAACGTGCCTTTCAAAAATCTGCGATTGCCCGACGGCGTGTTGGCGGGCATGATTTTCCGCGACCATAACATGATAATTCCCCACGGCGACGATTGTTTGATGACCCATGACAACGCTTATTTTATCGGCTTGCCCGACGCTATAGAAACATTCAGCAAGAACTTTGTGCGGCGGGATGCGAAAAAATTGGAACGCGCCATGGTCATAGGCGCAGGGCGAACGGGGCGGGCATTGGCATCCATGCTTGACTTGCAAAAGGTCCACGTCAAAGTGATTGACATTGACCCCGAGCGGTGCCGCCTTATGTCCCAAAAGCTCACCGATGGCATCGCCATTTGCGGCGACGGCACGAACATTGACCTGTTGCTTGAAGAAGGCATAGATTCGGCGGACGTGGTGGTGTGCCTCACCGAGGACGACAAACTAAACCTCATGCTTGCGCTTTTGGCCAAGCACTTAAACGCCAAACGCACGGTTGTCCGTGTGGCGCGGAACGAATATGTGGATTTAATGGAAAAAGTCGGCGTTGACGTGGTTGTTTCGGCAAGGCTCTTGACCGCCGGCGAAGTGTTGGCTTTTGTTCGGCGCGGCGGCGTTGCGCGAGTGTCCCTGCTGGAGGGGGCGAAGGCGGAGGCTGTGGAAGTAATCGTGCAAGAAGGCGCGCCGGTGGCGGGGAAAAAACTTATGGACGCAACACTCCCGCGGGAGTGTTTGGTTTGCGCCTATGTCCGCGACGACACCGCCTATATACCAAAAGGAAACACGGTGCTGCTCCCCGGTGACAGAGCCATACTTTTTATCCGCACACCAAAAAGCATAAAGGTAATGGAATATTTTCGCGGCGGTTGACTATGACAAAATACGAAACAATGTTTTTCATATTGGGCAGGTTGTCGCTTATGTGGGGCGTCGTCATGCTTATGCCGACTTTTGTCGCGCTGTGGCGTGGCGAAAGCACGACGGCGGGTTTTGCGGCGGGGGCGTTTATCGCCTTGGCGGCGGGGGCGTATCTTGTGAAAAACGGTCAAAGCCACCGTCGGCAATTAAACCTGCGGGAAGCTGCCAACCTTCTTTTGTTCGCGTGGCTTGTTCCCTCGGTTATCGGCGTATTGCCTTTTTTTTTGTCGCGAACCCTTGGTTTTGCCGATGCTGTTTTTGAAACCCTGTCCTTTTTGACAACCACGGGAATAAATGTCGCGCCGTTAAATGATGTTTTGTCCCTCAAGGTGTGGTGCGTACTTTTGGCATGGCTTGGCGGGCTTAATTTTCTTGTCCTCTTTGTTACGCTCATGCCCGTGGTTTCGGGGCTTTTCGGGGTGGAGCTGGCCTTTCGGCGCGGCATGAATTTTAGCGCGGTTCTGGGGCAAATGGCGGATGTGGCGCGACAAACTTTTTTGGCCTATCTGTTCATTACCCTTTTGGCGGCGGCGTTGTTTTTTATGTCGGGGCTTTCCGCCCTTGACGCTGTTTTTGCCGCTATGCTTACGGTCAGCACCACCGGGGACGGCGATATAGTTTCGTTTTTGACCGAGCAAAATCCCTGGCCAAAGACGGTGGCTCTTATTGTCATGCTTATTGTCAGCGGCAATATTCTTCGCTATTGGCGGTCGGTGCGGCGGCAGGAATTTCGGGATTTTTACGCCAACGCCGAGAGCAGATTTTTTCTTATGCTCATTCTTGCCGCCGGCGCGATTATCACCATGCAACTTGTCACCTACGGGGGCTATGGCTTGTTTTCCGCAATTCATTTGGCGCTTTTTGAAACCTTGAGCTTTGCCAACACCAACGGTTTTGCGGCGGCGAATATAGATAACTGGCCGGATATATCCAAAATTTGCCTTATACTCCTTGCCTTTGCCGGCGGTTGTATAGGTTCGCCCACGGGCGGCATTAAAATCATGCGGATTATTGTTCTCACGAAAATGCTGACGGCGGAGGCAAGACGGACTTTGCACCCCAACATGATTTCAAACATTGTGGTTGACGGTCGTTCTCTTGCGGTAAAAGATGTCAGCCGTATTCTTTCCTTTTTCTCGCTGTACTTGTCGGCTTTTTTTCTCTTTGTTCTCTTGCTTAGTTTGGTTGTCGGCGATCTATCCGCAACCGTTGGCATGGCGGCGGCGTGTTTTACAAACATGGGCGAAGGTTTGGGGCTTTTTAGACCCGATGCCTTTAACAATCTTCACGCCGTGGGCAAATTGTTGTGCGCGTTCTTCATGATACTCTCTCGTGTGGAAATTTTTGCATTTTTGATATTTTTGCAATACGCTTTTTTCGAGCGGCGGACAAAATGGTGATTTCCTATGAATATTGCGGTTGTGGCAAACGTATTGGGAACATTGGTGTTGGCCGCAGGGGCGACCATGTTTTTTCCCCTTGCTTTGTCGGTGATATTGGAAGAAAACGAAGCGGCGGCAGCGTTTTTGGTGTCGGCTGTTCTGTGCCTTATCGTTGCTTTTGAGCTTAAAAATCATGGCCTTCAAGCTGGGCGGCTCTCCATTCGCGAAGGGATTGCCATAACCGGGTTAGGTTGGCTTTCGGTCAGTTTTTTGGGTATGCTTCCGTATGTTTTCGGCGGCTACATGAACGTTTTGGACGGGTTTACAGAGTCAGTGTCGGGGTTTTCCGGCACGGGGGCGACGGTGCTAAAGAGCGTTGAGGCTTTGCCAATGAGCGTTCTTTTGTGGCGAAGTCTTACGGGGTGGATTGGCGGCCTTGGCATCATAGTAATTTTCGTAGCGATTTTGCCGCAAGCCGGGCGCGGCAGCGTTTTTATGATGAAGGCTGAAAGCACCGGACCAACCAGCGAGCGGCAACTGCCGAAAATTCGCGACAATGCCAAAGCACTTTTTGGCGTATATTTTATCTTCACCGCTCTGTGCGCTTTGTCCTATCGACTGTGCGGCATGGACGTTTTCGCGGCCGTAAATCATGCCTGCTCCACCATAGCCACCGGCGGCTTCTCCGTTTTTGACGACGGGATTGTTCGCTACAATTCACCGGCTCTTGAACTGTGCATGGCGTTTTTCATGCTTATCTCAAGCGGCAGTTTTGCCCTGTATCTTACCGCTTTCAATCATGGCATAAAACGCCTTACTCATAACACGGAATTGCGGGTTTATCTTGCAATAGTTGCCGTGGCGGCGGTTCTTGTTTTTGCGGATCTTGCGCTTGAAACGGATATGGATCTTTTGGCTTCTCTGCGTTACGCCGTTTTTCATGTTACTTCCATATCCTCCACCACAGCCTACGTCATTAACGATTTTGACGAGTGGCCGGCTTTTTCCAAAGCGGTGTTGCTGATACTCATGTTTATAGGCGGATGCGCCGGCTCTACTTCGGGGGGGCTTAAAGTGTCGCGGGTGGTTTTGCTCTTTAAGCTGACGGAGATGCTTGTAAAACAAAAAATGCACCCGCAGATGATCACCGGGGTGCGGCTAAACGGGCAAAATATTCCCGACGAAGTAATGATTGGCGTTGCGCGGTATTTTTTTGCCTATATAATTGTTGACATTGTTTTTGCCATGATAATGGTGATGAACGGCTTGCCGCTCGTTGAAAGCACCGGCGTCAGCATATCCACCATGGGGAGCGTTGGCCCGGGGTTTGGTTTTGCGGGGGCGACAAGCACCTACGAAGAGTTGCCGCCCCTTTGCAAAATCGCCGCCTGCGGTGTTATGTTTTTGGGTAGGCTTGAGATTTTTACCGTGGCCGTAATGTTCACGCCGGAGTTTTGGCGGCGAAAAAAGGGCTGGTAAAAAATAAATGTTGCGGCGATATGCCGCAACATTTATTTTTCATCGCCACTAAAACATTACTGCTCTTCAAACATATCCTTGCCGACACCGCACAAGGGGCAAACAAAATCCTCCGGCAAGTCATCAAAACTTACGCCCGCCGGCAAATCATGCTCTGCGTCGCCCGTTTCGGGGTCATACTCGTAACCGCAGACGCTGCAAACCCACTTTTTCATAAAAACCTCCGTCAAAAACAAAATCATCCTTCGCTGTTCTTCGGTTTTATTCGCCGTCAATGCCTATCTTTCCTGCTTTTGCCGCAAAGAAATTGTACACGGCGGCGGCGGCGTTTTTGCTCATGCCGGGGGCGGCGGCAAGTTCCGACACCGTGGCTGTTTTTATTTTCGCGACGGAGCCGAAATGATTAAGAAGCGCGGCGCGACGTTTTTCGCCGATGCCTTCGATGTTATCCAAGACCGACACCAAATTTCTCTTGCCCCGCAGTTTCCTGTGATAGGTTATGGCAAAACGATGCGCCTCGTCGCGAATACGCTCAATGAGGTAAAGCGCCGCGCTTCTTCGGGGCAATTCGACGGGTTCTGCGGAATGTTCCGTAAATATAAGCTCAAACTGCTTGGCAAGCCCCACCACCGGGACATTTTTATGGCCTGCGCCGCGAATTATCGAAAGCGCGCTTGAAAGCTGGCCGCGCCCGCCGTCAATAACGATGAGGTCGGGCAAATCTTCGGCACTTATTTTGCCGTAGCGGCGCATGGTCACTTCCCGCATGGACTTAAAATCGTCGGGTTTTCCTTCGGCGGATTTAATCTTAAACCTGCGGTAATCCGCCTTTTTCGGCGCGCCGTTTTCAAAGACCACCATGGAAGCCACGGTTTCTTGGCCTTGGTTGTGGCTGATGTCGAAACATTCCATGCGGCGCGGAGGATTTTGAAGCCCCAAATACCGCCCCAGTTCCTCAACCGCCCCCAAGGTCGCCGCGTCTTTTTTGAAGGCTCTTGATTCCTCGTCCGCCAAAAATTTTTGGGCGTTTTCTGCGGCCATTTTTACAATTTCCTTCTTCGTGCCGCGTTTTGGCGCAAAAACTTCTGCCGTTTTGCCGCGTTTTTCCGTTAGCCACTTGGCCGCCACTTCCCGGTCTTCTTCGTCAATATCCGCCGACAACAGTATTTCCTTGGGGGTAAAGGCGGCTTGGCTGTAATATTCCCTCAAAAAGGCAGTCAAAATCGCGCCTTCGGTTTCGTCCTCGCCGCCTTCAATCATAAACCGCTCGCACCCTGTCATTTTGCCGCCCCGCACTATAAGCACGGATACTGCCGCGCCAAAAGAAGATTTTGCCGCCGCCAATGCATCCATGTCCCCGGTTTCGGTGGTGATTTTTTGCTTTTCGGCAAATTTTTTCACCGCCGCCAATCGGTCGCGAAATCGCGCCGCCTGTTCAAAGGCAAAATCGTCGGCGGCTCTTTGCATTTGCTCAGAAAGGTTCTTTTCCACCGCGTCGGTTCGCCCTTCCAAGAATGAGCAGGCATCCCGTACCATTGCCGAATATTCCCCGTCATCAATAAGCCCGACGCATGGCGCAAGACAACGCTTGATGTGATAGGAAAGACAAGGCCGTTTTTGCATGATACGGCAGGTTCTAAGCGGGAAAAGCCGCCGCAAAATTTTAAGACTTTGGTGCAGCGCGCCCGCGTCGGCGTAAGGGCCGAAATAACGAGAGCCGTCTTTTACCTTGCGGCGGGTAATCACAATGCGGGGGTATTTTTCCGCAAGGGTCACCTTTACATAGGGATAACTTTTGTCGTCCTTCAAGCTGATATTATAGCGGGGCCGATGTTTTTTTATGAGATTACATTCTAAAATTAACGCTTCCACTTCGCTGTCGGTTATTATTGTTTCAAAGTCCGTGATTTTTTCCGTCATTGCCCGCACTTTCGGCGAGTGATTTTTGTTTTCATGAAAGTATTGACGCACGCGATTTTTGAGGATTCGCGCCTTTCCCACATAAATTATTTTGCCGTCCTTGTCTTTCATTATGTACACGCCGGGCAATTCGGGGAGAAGAGCCAATTTTTCCGCCAATATATCGTTCATACCGAGTTCCTTTGCTAACCGTTAATTCAAGGCAACCTCTAAAAACTCCCTCCGTCAGCCCTGCGGGCTGCCACCTCCCTCCAAGAGGGAGGCTTAAATCAGCCCTCCTCTTGGAG
>CAJOQC010000027.1 GCA_905236785.1 uncultured Selenomonadaceae bacterium | reverse complement strand
TCCAAGAGGAGGGCTTTTTTAAGCCTCCCTCTTGGAGGGAGGTGGCAGCCCGCAGGGCTGACGGAGGGAGTTTTTAGAGGTTGCCTTTGGTAATTTGCGGAAACAGCATATTTATGTTACAATACCCTCGCTGACATATCGGAAATTTCGGAGGAATTTTATGATCCATATGAAAGACATTACCAAGATTTACGAAGATACTGGCAGTTTGGCCTTAGACCATATAAACGTCGATATAGAAAAGGGCGAATTTGTGTTTATCGTGGGCGCAAGCGGCGCGGGTAAATCTACGTTCATAAGAATGTTGTTGCGGGAAGTCCTCCCCACAAGCGGCAAACTTTTTGTCAACGGGCATGACGTGGCAGCCTTGAAGAACGCCGACGTTCCCTATTTTCGCCGCGAAATGGGCGTTATCTTTCAAGACTACCGCCTTTTGCCCGACAAGACCGTGTATGAAAACGTAGCCTTTGCCATGCAGGTGATAGAAGCCCCCCGCCGCCTTATGCAACGAAGTGTAAACACTGTTTTGGACATCGTTGGCCTGCGGGAAAAATATAAATCCTTCCCCACCCAATTATCGGGCGGCGAGCAACAGCGCGTTGCCATCGCCCGCGCCATAGTAAACGACCCGGCAATAGTAATCGCCGACGAACCCACGGGGAACTTAGACCCCGAAACAAGCTGGGATATTATGGATATTTTTCAGCGCATAAACGCGGCGGGAACGACGATAGTTATGGCAACTCACGACAAGGCCATTGTGGACACCATGCAACGACGGGTTATTGCCATTGAGGGCGGGAAAATCGTCCGCGACCAAATGAGGGGAGTTTACGGTTATGAAGCTTAGAACCGGCGAATATTTCGTCCGCGAAGTGGCAATATCCCTAAAACGCAACAACTGGATGAGTTTTGCTTCCGTGGGTACGGTGGCGGTGTCTCTTTTTGTTTTGGGCGTGTTTTTGATTTTGGTCTTAAACATGAACCGTTTGGCCAACAGCCTTGAATCTCAGGTACAAATAAATGTTTACCTTGAGGATGGTTTAAGCCGCGGCGAAAGGGAGGATGTTTTTGCCGACATCAACGAATTAAAGGGGATTCAGTCCGTCGAGTTTGTCGGCAAAGAAGAGGCGTTGACCCGCTTAAAAGAACGTCTTGGCGACCAACGCTATCTTTTGGATGCCTTGGGGGAGGAAAACCCCTTGCCCGATTCCTTTGAAGTGACCATGGCAGACCCGCAACTTGTGGAAACCACGGCTCAAAGCATCGACAAAATAAGCGGCGTGGAATCGGCAAAATACGGTCAGGACGTGGTGGAGCATCTCTTTGACATAACCCGTCTTATGCGTATATTCGGTTTAATTCTTGTGCTTCTTTTGGCCGGCGCAACTCTTTTTATCATATCAAATACCATTCGCCTTACGGTGTTTGCGCGGCGCAAGGAAATTGCCATAATGAAGTATGTGGGCGCAACGGATTGGTTTATCCGTTGGCCGTTTATTTTGGAAGGCATGGTCTTGGGGCTTATCGGCGGAATGATTGCCGCCCTTGTCCTTAGAAGTTTCTACGCAGCCATGGCGGCAAAGATTTACGGCACGTTGGCATTTTTTCCGCTTATGCCCCAGTATCCCTTTATGAATTACGTCAGTTTCGCCCTCATAGTCAGCGGCATGGCCATAGGCATGACGGGCAGCGCGATTTCCTTAAAACGTTTCTTGAAGGTGTAAAAATGACAAAGAAAATTGCGGCGATATTTTGCGTCTGCTCGCTCCTTTTTACCTCAAACAACGTATACGCCTCCCTTGAGGATGACAAGGCGGAATACGAGCGTCAAGCCGAAGAAAAACTCAGAGAAAGCGACGAATTGCGCTCAAAAATAAACAGCGTATCGGAAGAAAAACGCCTCATCGACGAGGAAGCGGATGCCGCCGTCGCCGAATATCGCGAACTGAAAGCCGAACTTGACGCCATACTCGATCGAATTGACGAAAACGAGGCTCTTTTGTCCGCTACGGAAAAAAATTACGCGGAAAAACAAAAGATTTTGAAGAAACGTGTGCGGGACATTTACATCAACGGGCAGATAAGTTATCTTGACGTGCTTTTCGGCGCGAAGGATTTTCAGGATTTAATGACCCGCATGGACTTGTTAAAGCACGTTGTGTCGGCCGATTACAATTTGGTGAACGAGGTTTTGGCGGAAAAAACCCGTCTTGAAACAATTCAATCGGAACTGGCAAACGACCGCGCCCGCCAAGAGCCGCAGGTGGAAAAAGCCGCCGAAGCCAAGGATCGCATGATAGTAAAGCAAAAGAAACAACAGGAAATGATTGCGCGGCTTGAAAACGACAAAGCCACCGCCGACCGCCAATATGACGAACTAATGGCGGCATCAAAGCAAATCGAAGAAATGCTCCGCCAAAGTCGCACGGCGGTGGTTGCGCCCGCCGACGATTACGGCGATATGCCCGCAGGCGGCGGCAACGGTTCATTTATATGGCCGTTAAGCGGCCCAATTACCAGCGAATTTGGCTGGCGCACCCATCCTATTTTCGGCACACAACGCTACCACAGCGGCCTTGACATAGGCGGCGAATACGGTCTACCCATTCGCGCCGCAGGGAGCGGCACGGTGGAATATGCAGGATGGATTTCCGGCTACGGCAACACGGTCATCATTAACCATGGCGGCGGCATATCGACCCTGTACGGCCACAATCAATCCTTGGCGGTGGGCGTGGGGCAGAGCGTATCCCAAGGCTCGACCATAGCTTACTGCGGTTCTACCGGCAATTCGACAGGACCTCATTGTCATTTTGAAGTTCGCGTCAACGGTTCGCCGGTCAGCCCCTACGGTTATTTATAACATGAGCTTCCAAAACCACTTCTTTTTCCAAAAAAGAAAAAGAAAAAGAAAGAACATAAAAGTATAGGCAACCTCTAAAAACTCCCTCCGTCAGCCCTGCGGGCTGCCACCTCCCTCCAAGAGGGAGGCTTAAATCAGCCCTCCTCT
>CAJOQC010000026.1 GCA_905236785.1 uncultured Selenomonadaceae bacterium | reverse complement strand
TTCTTAAACTTTGTAAAGCCCGAAAACATTCGCGAAGGACTGAAAAAGAGCGCGATTATCGCCTATAGGTATCTTGTGCGGCGCGACGGCAAGGAAACTTATGAGATGCTTCGCATTGCAGGCGTCGGAGCTGACAAAGGGCAAGAAATTCACGCCGTTGGGATTGGTTTTACGGATATTGACGACGAAATGCGGGACACCTTGCAAAAAAGCGAAGCCCTAAGCGATGCCCTAAAAGCCGCCGAAGAAGCCAGCAAAGCCAAAACTGTGTTCCTGTCGAACATGAGCCACGAAATTCGTACGCCCATGAACGCCATCATCGGCTTAAACAACCTTGCGCTCAACGAGAAAAACATTTCGGAAAAAACCCGTGATTACCTTGATAAAATCGGCAACTCTGCGAGGCATCTGTTGTCAATCATAAACGACATTTTGGATATGTCCCGCATTGAATCGGGGCGCATGGTGCTAAAGAACGAAGAATTTGCTTTTTCCAAACTTATTGAACACATCAACACCATGTTCAGCGGTCAATGTAGCGAAAAAGAAATTGCCTACAACTGTCGCATCAGCGGAACGGTGGACGAATATTACATCGGCGACAGCGCAAAACTGCGGCAAATTCTTATAAATATTTTAAGCAACGCTGTGAAATTTACACCCGGCGGCGGCTCGGTGGATCTTGCCGTAGAAAAAACAGCCTCCTTTGACGGAAAATCCACCTTGCAGTTCACCGTGCGGGACACCGGCGTCGGCATGAGCGCGGATTTCCTGCCGAAAATTTTTGATGCCTTCAGCCAAGAAAACACTTATGCCGGCAACAAGTACGGAAGTTCCGGCCTCGGCATGGCCATTACGAAAAACATCGTCGAGATGATGAACGGCCAAATAAACGTGGAAAGCGAAAAGGGCAAAGGCACCGTATTCACCGTGGCCGTCACTTTGCGAAACACCGATCGAAAAGAGATTGACACAGAGGATATTGAAATTTCTCCTCGGACAATGAGTGTGTTGGTGGTTGACGACGACCCCATCGCCTGCGACCATGCCAAATTGGTTTTGGAAAAGGCGGGGATTTCCTCCGACACTTCTTTGTCGGGCAAAGAAGCGCTTAACATGATAAAACTTGCCCATGCCCGCCGTGCGCCCTATAATCTAATAATTGTCGATTGGAAGATGCCCGAGATGGACGGCGTGAAACTGACGCGGCAAATTCGCGCCATAATCGGCAACGAGTCTGCCATTATCATGCTGACGGCGTACAACTGGGAGGATATAGCGGAAGAAGCTACGGCGGCAGGAGTTGACAGTTTTGTGGCCAAGCCGTTGTTCTCCGGTAATTTGCTCGAAGAGTTTAAGACCGCCCTCAAAAAGAAAAAAAAGCTCGCGCCGAAAGCCGCGACCAAGGCCGATTTAAGAGGACGCAGGATTTTGCTGGCAGAGGACATGATTGTAAATGCGGAGATAATGATGGAAGTTCTGAAAATGCGCGAAATTATCCCCGAACACGCCGAAAACGGCAAAATTGCCCTTGATATGTTCGCCGCAAGCGAAGAAGGCTATTATGCCGCCGTGCTTATGGATATGCGTATGCCGGAAATGGACGGCTTGGCTGCCACAAAAGCCATTCGCGCCCTTAAACGCGCCGACGCAAAGACCGTTCCCATCATCGCCCTCACCGCCAACGCCTTCGACGAAGATGTGCAACGGAGTTTGCAGGCGGGGCTTAACGCTCATTTGTCAAAGCCCGTAGACCCCGACGTGTTGTTTGAAACTTTGGAGAACATGATTAAGTGACAGCACTTGCATAAATCGCGGTGGAATTATGCAGTGCTTCCTTAATACTACTAAGGAGCAAGGTGATATGCCAATTTTTCGTTATACGGCGCGAAACGGCGACGGGCGGCTGAGTAAAGGACGTATCGAAGCCGAAAGCCCTGCGGCGGCAGCCTCTATGCTTATCGGCCACGACATTTTGGTCATCGACATAACCAAAGATTATGGTCACCTTTGGTTAAATACTTTCAGTTTTAGCCGTGGAGTAAGCCGTGATTTTGTCGTCATGTTCTGCCGCAGTTTGGCCGTGATGAACGATGTTCGCCCTATGAACGAAATTATTGCGGGTATGGCGCAGGTTGCCGAAGGGAAAGAGAAAAAAATCCTATCAGCCATGCGTGACAGGATAAACTTAGGCGACGGGCTTGCCGCAGCAATGAAAGAACAAAAGTGTTTTCCCGATGCGGCCATAAACATGATTGCCGTCGGTGAAGCCGGCGGCACAATGCCATCCATACTTCCTGTTTTGGCCAATTATCTTGAAAAAGATTGGCAAGAAACGGAAGAATTAAAATCCGCGCTGATTTATCCCCTTTTTTTGACTGTCGCGTTATCGGCGGCCGTCGTTGTAATATTTTCCTTTGTAATGCCCTCGTTTTTGAATATGTTTGCCGTCATGAACGTGGAACTGCCGTTACCGACACGACTTTTTGCAACTGTCGGCAACTTTATCGTTGCTTATAAAAGTTTGTTTTTGCCCGTTCTGTTGTTGGCTCTTGCGCTCTTTAATCTTTTTTGGCAACAAGAAAGTTTTAGGTATAAGTTTGACAAAGTGCTTTTGCGCGTTCCCTTTGTCGGTTCGCTTATTATCGACGATAATTGGGCAATAATGCTAAAAACGTTGTCGATTTTGTTAAAGGGCGATATGCGCGTGGATAAAGCCCTCCTGCTTGTTAAGGACACCGGGCGCAATCGTTGCCTAAAAAAAATCGTCGAACAGGCGGCTACCGATGTAAGCCACGGCATATCCCCCGACGAATCCTTCGGGAAAAGCAAATTTTTCCCTCGGGCTGTGTTGCAGTTGTTAGCGGCAGGGCAAAACTCCGGGCATATCGACATCATGGCCGCAAAAGCCGCCGAATATTGCCGCCTTAAAGCCGAAAACCGCAAACGACGGCTGTCGGCTCTTGTTCAACCCATGGCGGTGCTTATAATCGGCGGTTTTGTATTTTTTACGGTTTTGGCGGTCATTTTGCCATTGTGGTCGGTGATGACGAACATATGAGGATGCAAAAATTATTCGGTGTATTCAAATATCCTTACGAAAGATTATTTTTGCTGATAACTTTTGTCGGTGCTGTTGTAGTAGCAAGTGTTTTGTTCTTTGCATACTTTCCCGCTACAGAAGAAAAAGCTCGCAATGAATGGGAAATACAGCGGTTAAACGCCAAAATAAGCCGTATTAACAATTTCAAAAACGCCCATAATGATATTGAAGAATATCGACGAGGCCTTGAGGAAAATAATGCGCGGCTAAAGGGTATGTTGCCCGACGACATAAAACAAAGCGAGTTTATGGGGTTTTTACATGATACGGCGCAAAAATGCTCCGTAAGCATAGTTGCCGTCACCGCCGATATGCCCTATGAAGAAAATGACATTATGGAGTTTCCGATGGAACTGACATTGCGCGGTGATTATTTTGCTTTGACGGATTTTTTTGCTGCCTTGGACGATAGCCCTCGTTTTGTGCGGCAAAACGATTTGTCAATCAAAAGTTATGGCCGCCGCGAACTTGAAGCAAAAATATCACTTACGATATATTCCTTGAAAAATCCATAAACACACACCCTTTCATATTGCGAAAACAGCAAAAAAATAATATAATTTCCTACAGAAAAACTCTAATATTACTTTTTATTAAGATACCCTCTACCCCTCCCTCCGTCAGCCCTGCAGCTTGCCGCCTCACCAAGAGGGGATGCTTAAAATCAGCCCTCTTCTCGGAGGAGGTTGTCTGAAGCCGACGGGAGGATGTATAAAACGAGTTTTTAGCGATGCCATTAAAAAGTAATATTAAGACCCGAAAGCGAGAGTGATTATATGCCTATGAAAATTGACGGTTTTTCGCCCCAAGGCACTGCTGCCATAATGCGTCACAGCGAAGGCCGACATATAAACGATATTGAAACGGAATTTTCCATGGAGCTTTACGACGAACAAGAAGGCATGAGCATGGCCGAAATGGAAAAGCTCCTAAAAAAAATCGACGAACAGGCGGCGCGACTTTCCAAAACTCCAACTTATGACGAACTTAAAGAATACCGCACGTTGATAAAAAATTTCGTCGGCGAGGCCGTCTCAAGAATGTACGAACTGCACACTCAAGCCGGTTGGGATCGCATGGGGCGGCAAAAAGTATATACCACCGTCAGAAAAATCGACAAGAAACTTGAGGAAATGGCGGAAAAAATTCGTTTGGGTCAATCCGAACAGCTTGATGTTATCGCCAGCCACGATGCAATTCGCGGTATGTTGGTGGATTTGTATATGTGATTTATGACGCAAAGAATTTCATGGTCTGGTATCGTGGGGCATAAAAAGACCATCGCAAGGTTAAAGCAAACAATCGCCAACGACCGTGTGCCACATTCCCTTATCTTTGCCGGGAAAGACGGCATCGGCAAAAAATTGGCGGCGCGAATTTTTGCGGCTGCGCTTTTGTGCAAAAATCGCGACCTTTGCGGCGAGTGCGAGTCCTGCCGTTTGTTTGCGGCGGGTTCGCACCCCGATTACGCCGAGATTTTGCCGGAAGGGAAAACCCTAAAAAGCATTAAAATCGACCAAATTCGCGAAATGCAAAAGGAAGCCGCCCGATTTCCCATTTTGTCGTCGTGTCGCGTCTTTGTCGTTGACGATGCGCATCTTATGAACGAGGCGGCGGGAAATTCACTGCTAAAGACCATTGAAGAGCCGACGGGGGACATTAAATTCATTTTTGTCACCTCAAACCCCGACGCCCTTTTAAGTACCGTTGTTTCACGTTCCGTACCCATAACCTTTGGGCAACTTGCCGACGAAGAAACGGAAATTGTCATAAAAAATCTTGGATTTACCGACCGAGCAGCGGAATTTGCCGCCGCAGCCGACGGCAGCCCCGGCTATGCTCTGCGTCTTAAAGACGAAAACGGTTTGGCGATTTTTCAAAACGCGGCGGATTTTTTGACAAACATAGAAAAGTTTAATATTGATGCCGCCTTAAACCGTAGCGAAGAATTTGCCAAGTGGCCGAAAGAACAGATAAACGATTGGTTGATGCACTTAAATTCCCTGTTGCGTGATTTGCTGATTTTATCGGCAGAGGCGGGGAAAGTGTACACAGATAATGCCATGGGCGGCAGATTGATACGGATTATGCCGTTTTTCACCAAGGAAAAGCTGTTGTTGGCTATGGCGCATATTGCCGACAGTCGGCAAAAATTTTCCGCCAATGTCAACGTACAACTTTTTATGGACAGTTTTTTCATTCGTATGATAGAGATAATCGGGAGATAAAATTGCAAACAGTTATCGGTGTCCGTTTCAAAAAAGCGGGCAAAATTTTTTATTTCAGCCCGGGCAGGCTCGACATATCCCCCGGCGATTTGGTTATCGTCAACACCGTGCGCGGCACGGAATGTGCCGAAGCTGTCTTAGGGCCGAAGGAAGTGTCGGATGACGAAGTGAAAGAACCGTTGCAGGTTGTTCAGCGAAAAGCCACGGAAAACGACTTGCAACGTATGCAAAGCAACAAAGAGCAGGAAAAAGAAGCCTTTGTCATTTGTCAAGACAAAATAGCGGCGCATAATTTGCCCATGAAACTCATAAATGTGGAATGTACCTTTGACTTAAGCAAAATCATTTTTTATTTTACCGCCGACGGACGCGTGGATTTTCGCGAGTTGGTGAAGGACTTAGCGGCCGTTTTCCGCACACGCATCGAATTGCGTCAAGTCGGTGTGCGCGACCAAGCCAAACTTTTGGGCGGCATCGGATGTTGCGGGCGGCCTCTTTGTTGCGCCTCCTTTTTGGGCGATTTTGCGCCGGTGTCCATACGCATGGCCAAAGGGCAAAATTTATCCCTGAACCCCACAAAAATATCGGGAATTTGCGGGCGGCTCATGTGTTGCCTGCGTTTTGAGGACGACGACGAAGAATGCCCTTGCCAAAACTGCCGCCATGAAAAAGTTCAACCGCCGCGCCAAGGCTCACGGGTTGTGACGGATGACGGCGAGGGGAAGGTTATTTCCATCAATATGGGGCGGCGTTCCTGCACGATTTTGCTTGACAATCGCAAAACCGTTGTGGTGGGTTTTGAAGATGCCGTTGAAATTGAGGAGGATGTTATTGCAAATTATTCCGCCGACAAGAGCGACGATTACAAAAATGTTGACGAAATTATTGCCTACCCTTTTGCCGATACGGAAAACGAAAAAAAGCAGCGACCAAGGGAAAGGCGCATTGCGCCCCATGAAAACACAATGCCGCCCGTAAATCATCGGCGCGACGGCAAGCTGAACAACCGCCCCCAGCCGCCGCGAAATTTCAGCAACAGGCGGAGAAATCGCGACAATGATTAACAACGACACCGAAAAGGAAAAAATTCTCTATCTTTGCGCCACACCCATCGGCAATTTGGAGGACATCACCTATCGCGCCGTAAGAACATTGCAAGAGGCGGATATAGTGGCCGCAGAGGACACGCGCCACACACGGAAACTGTTTGCCCGCTACGACATACACGCAAAACTCGTAAGCTATCATGAGCACAATAAACACGAGCAAGGCGAAAAGATAATCGAAGAAATTCTGCGGGGCAAGAAAGTAGTTTGCGTAAGCGATGCGGGAATGCCCGCCATATCCGACCCCGGCGCGGATTTGGCGCGGCTTGCCGTTCAAAACGGTATTCGCGTCAGCGTTTTGCCGGGGGCTAATGCGGCTCTGTCGGCGTTGGTGTGTTCTTGCATTGATGCGACAAATTTTTTGTTCGTCGGCTTTTTGCCCGCCACAGCCAAAAAGCGGCGAGAGAAAATAGAAGAGCTGAAAAATTTCCCCTATACTTTGATTTTTTACGAAGCTCCTCATCATTTGCTTGAAACCCTAAAAAATTTATTGCAGATTTTGGGCAACCGCAGGGCGGCGATTTGTCGCGAAATGACGAAAAAATTTGAAGAAATACGCCGCGATTTCCTGCGGGAACATATCGCCCATTATGAAACAAACTCGCCTGTCGGCGAGTTTGTTATTGTGGTTGAAGGAGGAGCCGGCGAAATTGCGACGGGCAACTTTGCGCCCGTCGCCACCGAAGATAACCTTCGCAACTGTTGCAAAAGCCTTGCGGAAGAAGGCTTGCCGATAAAGGAAGCCATGCGCGAAACGGCCAAAAAATACGGCGTAAGCAGGCGCGAGGTTTATGCGGCTATGATCAACGACCGCGAATAATTAAAGGTAACCTCTAAAAACCCCTCCGTCAGCCCTGCGGGCT
>CAJOQC010000025.1 GCA_905236785.1 uncultured Selenomonadaceae bacterium | reverse complement strand
CATGAGAGCGATGAGAAGCGCGTCCGTGCCGCTGGCGCAAGCAATACAATGTTTTACGCCCACATAAGCGGCAAGTTTTTCCTCAAGTTCCTTTACCTCCGCGCCCAAGATGTATTGACCGTGTTCCAAAACGGCGGCTATGCGGCGGTCGAGTTCCGATTTTATTTTCGCCTGTTGCGCCGCCAAATTTATAAAGGGTATTTTATTGCTCATTTTTCCTATCCCTTAATCGCATACTTCTCTTTATACCGCCGAAACATCTCCGGCAGTTCCCTTTCCGTCTCCGTTTTCATTCGCATACGCGGCTCGCCGACGGGTAGATTCGGCAAATCGTTGACGGGGTTGTCGAGATACTCTTCAAAATTTGCCATCATATCAATTTCCCGCGCATAATGCCTTGCGGCAAAATCGGCGAACGTGTCGTCTTCGTAAAGGGGAGTCGCCTTTAGCGCAACCGTTTCTCCCGCATCGACTTCGGCATCTATGAAGTGGAGGGTGTTGCCTGCGGGTACGCCGTCGTAAATCGCCCACTTGAAAGCGTCAAGCCCGCGGGAGACGGGTATCGCTCCGGGGTGAATGTTGAGTATCTTTTTCCCGCGCACGCACTCCGCCGACAAAATACCCGCGCCCAATATCAAATAAATATCTTCCCCCGCCGAAATATCCGTGTCGCTTTTGCATATTACATAACGCACACCGTATTCTTTTGCCAATTTCGCCGTGTCCATGCCGGCGGATTGCTCCGGGCGGTGGGGAAACAGGACGGTTCGTTTTGCTCTTTGGACGAAGGGCAAGGCGTAGAAGGTAAAAACTTCCGGCGGATATTTTTTTATCAATCGCCGAAAAACTTGCTCGGTTTTAAGATGATTCGTTTGGTATGTTATGAGTCCGATTTTGTTTATCATGCCCATGTTCTCCTTTGTTATTGACAAGCCTTTGCCGACAATAAACAAAGAAACATGAGCAAAAAATACTATGACTTAATCAGCGCCCGGAATGTGAAAATGCGTATGGCACCTCTCGCACAACAAGTCACCCGTCGAAGATTTCACCACGGTGTCGCCGCAAGCGCACATATAGCCCTGCACCTTGGCGGGATTCCCGTAGACCATGGCGTAGTCCGGCACATCTTTCGTCACCACCGCCCCCGCGCCGACGAAAGCATGGCGGCCGACGGTGACGCCGCAAACAATGGTGGCGTTTGCCCCGATGCTTGCGCCGTGTCTCACCGTGGTGACGAGGTAATCTTTGGAAGTGTTTCGCGGATATTCCACGCGAGGCGTCCGCACATTGGTGAACACCATGCTCGGCCCGCAAAAAACATAATCTTCCAAGACTACGCCTTCGTACACGCTGACATTATTTTGTATTTTTACGTTGTTGCCGATTTTTACATGGTCGGCCACAAAAACATTTTGCCCGATATTGCAGTCTTTGCCTATTGTCGCGGTCGGGGAAATATGGCTAAAATGCCATATCCTTACCCCCCCCCCAATGCTTGCGCCGTCGTCAACGACTGCGGTTGGGTGGGCAAAATATTCGGTTTGGGGAATATTCATTTTTTCATGTGCCTCCTCAAAACCGACGAAATAATTTTCGTCTGAAAATATTTCGTCGTGAGCAAAGCAACATGAAAAATCAAAAATGTTTTGGAGAAAAATTTATTCGAGATTCTTCAAATCACACGCAGGGTTGCCGATGGTTCGGCTGTTCGGTTTTACGTCGCGCATGACGACGCTGCCCATGCCTATGTGGGAGTTTTCGCCAACGGTAAGGCCGTTGCCGATTAGCGCGCCCAAGCGAATAACGGAATTTTTGCCGATACGCGCATACCCGGCGATACATGCTCCCGCCGTGACCTCGATATTTTCTTCCAAAGCAGAATTATGACCTATAAGCACATTGGCATCCAAGGCGCAATTATCCCGCACTTCGGTGACTCCGTAGTGATAAAGAGCCTGTTCGATTACGGTGTTTTGTCCGACCAGCACATTTTGCCCGACAATCGTTTTGCCGCCGTGATACAGTTGTTTGCTTTGCCCGTTGTATTGATAAATATTAAACGCCTGAACGCCTATCTTCGCCCCGGCGCGAATAATCGTATTGTCCCCGATTGATACATTTTCGCCTATTTGGACGAAATCTTCGATAATAACATTGTTGCCGATATTGACGTTATTCCCGGCAACGCTCGCCAATTTCCCTACACGGCAATTTTCGCCCCATACATTCGGCGTTTTATGCTCGGATAATTCCGTTTCGTACTCGTTGACAAGCTCAAAGTACAAATTTCGGGGGGGGGGCGGAAATAAGGCAAAATCCCAAATTATTGTTTTCGGTTTTGTTTTTTGCCGAATCAAATATTTCTTTGGTGGTAATAACCATGGCTACATTGTCCGTTATCTGCGAAAGATATTTTTTGTTTTGGACAAATATGCACTTCGCGCCGTTCACCTCGGTGGTGGCGCGGGCAAAATAATCAAAACTCTGCTCGTTAATCAAGACGGGTTTCTCCGTAATCACGGAAGATTTTTTCAAAAGCTCGGATATGAGAATTTTTTCCACGGTTACGCCTCCCTTCGCAGTTTTTTGAATCTTTCTCCGTACATGGTATGGTCAACCAAAACGACTTTTTGCGGTATCTTAAATGATTCCATTTTGTCTTTGCAAAAAAGCCGCATACGTTTTTTGAATGCCGCCGCCGTTTCGCCGTCCGATAGTTTCACCTTAGCCACGACGATATTCCCGGTGAGGGGATTTTTCTCGCCGCACACGGTGACATCTTCCACGCCGTCCATCTCTTGTAACACGCCCTCAACCTCGGCGGGGAAAACTTTTTGCCCGCCCACATTTATCATTTCGGACTGCCGCCCCAAGATTTTCATGTATTCGCCGTCAACCAAAACCTCGTCGCCGGTGTGAAACCAACCGTCCGCCGTAAAGGGGCTGGGAGCGTTTAAGTAACCAAGCATGGCCGACTTGGCCTTTATCTCCAAAATCCCGTCAACCACTCGCGTGGCAAAGTCCTCGCCGCCGATTTTAAGCCACAGCGAATCCGAGGACTTGGACTTGGAGCGCATGATGCCGATTTCCGACAAACCGTAGGTCTGCAACAGCCGCACATCGGGGAAAAGCTCGTGCAAACGCTTGAGCGTCGCCTCCGGCATGGCCTCCGTTCCGTAGGTTATCATCTTTAGGCTCGATAAATCGTATTTTTTGTAGGCTTCGCTGATAAGGAGCAAATTTATAAATGTCGGCGAGGTGGGCAATACTTCGGCATGATATTTTTCAATCATATCGCAAACATATTCGGGACGGCGTGACTGCAAGGTAATAATGCAACCCGTGTTCGACAAAACATAAAGAAGGGTGTTTACGCCGCCTATATGATCGAAGAGCAAAAATGTCACCATGCGCATACATTTTCGCTCGACCTTGAATTTATTTAAGAGCGGCAAAAAATCATGAACGGCGGCTTTGCTCTTGCCCGTCGAACCCGACGAAAACAAGATTAACCCGGGGTGATTTTCGTCTTTTAATTTTGTCAGCATTTCATGGGTTGCCGTTCGCCCGGTGGTTTCAACGACAAAGTCATCGTCGTCGGAAATTTTTACAACATACTCAACCTCGGCAATTTCCTTAAACTCGTCTTTTTTGTGGGCGACGCTCTCCGTAAGAGGCACGACCGTGCAACCGAGTTCGATAAGAGACAGCAGTACCGATACGGCGCGAGGAGAAAAATCCCCCTCTATCGCCACAACCTTTGACGAAGATATTGCTTGTTTCAGAGTTTTTTGGTCATTTTCAACAAAGTTTAAAATATCACGGTAAGCATATTCTTTATCCCGCCATATCATTGCCGTATTGTCGGGATTTTTGGCGAATCTTTCCAAGAAAAAATCTATATACACTCTTACACGCCTCCGAGATAAATAACCTGTCCGGTTATAAAATCACTTTCGGGTTTCAAAAAGAAATCAATCACATTGATAACATCTTCGGGCGTTCCGTAGCGGCGAATGGCTTGCCTGTCCAGCAATCGTTTAATTTTGTCCTCGGGTACGCCGCGGATTAAATCGGTCTTTATCGGCACGGGACCAACAGCGTTGACGGTAACGCCGAACTCGGCAAATTCCTTCGCCAAGACTTGGGTCAAGGACACCACAGCCGCCTTCGATGCTGCATACACCGCCTCTCCGTCCAGTTTAAGGGGTACGGCCACCGTTGAAAAATTCACAATGCGACCGTTTTTCTCTTTACGCATAAGTTTTACGGCTTCGCGGCAAAAAAGAAATGTCCCCACGGTGTTGGTGTTGAACACGTCCCGCATGGTATCAATAGGCGTTAGGAGCGAATGATTCATGGAGGCGCGTCCGGCGTTATTGATAAGCGCGTCAAGTTTGCCGTACTTCTTGCGTATAAAGGAAAAAATTTCCTTCGCCGCTTTTTCGTCGCTTACATCGGTCAAAAAATGCCGATAATTTTCAAATGCGCCGTTTTTCGACCACTCAATTTCCGAGCGACTGCAACCTATAACAATATCGCCTTTACTCAAATAATATTTTGCCAAAGCCTCGCCTATGCCTTTGCGTGTGCCGGTGATGAGAATTATCCGCTCACTCATCGCCTTGCTCCGACAATTTGCCGATATATTCCGCCAAACTCTTTATCGTGCGAAAAGGGCTGTGCTTTTGCGACATAGCCCGAGCATCAACCAAAGTTATATCAATGTTCAATTCGTCGGCGACGGCTTGCTCAATATCGAGCATAAGGCTGACGAAACCGACCGAATCAAGAGGGCTGCCCTTGCCGTATATAACGCTTTCCTCGCCGTTTGCCGTATCGATTTTTTCGTCGGCAACTTCGTTGTAGGATTGTATTTGTTCGGTGATAACATCTTGTATGCCTTTCATATAATACTACTCCCTACTACCGTTTATATTTCTCTGATTACGCTAAAATGTGTTGTGTCTAATGACAACGCCGCTGTACAACATGAAAGACCGCTACCGAAGCCGCTCATTATGACATTCTTCCATAATGCCGTATCTAGGGATTTTGCACAATGGCATAAAGTTAGCGGTATAGATGCACTACCCGTATTACCGTATACGTTGGCACTTCGAAAAAGTTTTTCCGACGGCAAACGCATCTTGTTACCCAAGCTTCTGATAATTAGTTCCTTTGCTTGGTGGAATATATAGCCATCAATTTCGTTGTTTTCCCAATCGATAGTAGCCGTTACCTCCTTTACCGTATCGGGAACTGCGTTCATT
>CAJOQC010000024.1 GCA_905236785.1 uncultured Selenomonadaceae bacterium | reverse complement strand
TCGAACCAAACCAACATATCGTAAAAATGCGTTATCTTACGCAAAACACAGATAAATACAACGCGTTTGCCTTCGGCAATTCCCGTGTGGGGAAAATCGATCTTTTGAAAATAAACGACGGCTGCCGCTGGTACAACATGACTTATTCCGAGGGCTTGCCTGCCGAATGGCTTGCCGACGTGAAAATCCTCCTAAAAAGGGGCGTAAAAATAAAGCGGCTTTTTATCGGCGTGGACGAAGGGAGTTTCCGCACCGACCCCAAAAGTCATGAAACCCAGTTTTTGCGTATGCCCTACCGCGAACATGAGGATTTGTTGGTTGACCTAAAATATCTTTTGCGTATTCCCTCGCCCTTTGTCACCGCCGAAGTTTTTGAAGAACAAAAGGGCTTTTTCGATGTTTACGGCACGGGGCGGCCTTTGGGGGAATGGGTTGACGAACGAATTGAGGCGAACATCGAAAAACACATAAACGACCCAAAATTTAACGTTCCCTATGTGGCGGCGGGGGGCTATCGGGTGGATGCGACGATTGCCGAACTGAAGGAACTAAAAGACCTTGCCGACAGTGCGGGCATTGAAACATTTTTCTGTTTTTTGCCCGTTCATCAACTGACGTACAGAAACGCCGACAAAAACACGCTCTTTGACTTTAAGCGCAAACTTGCCGCCGTCACGGATTATTACGATTTTTCCGGCATAAACAAGATTACGACGAACAATTACTTTTACTTTGAAACCAGCCACTTTCGCCCATTGGTCGGAGATATGATTACGGCGCGGATATTTGGCGGCGCGCAGGATGATTTCGGCGTTCTCGTTACCCGTGGCAACGTGGATGAGCATATAAAAAAACAACTTGACGAATTAAAGGAGTGACGGTTATGTTCGGGGCAAAAAAAATCGCGGCTTTGCTTTTCCTTGCGGTTTTGCTTGTGTCGGGCGTTACGGAGGCCGCCCCCGGCGACCCGGTAAAGCCCGTGCCGGATACCATGAAATTTGAAAAGGGCGAAATTAAACTTGGCGACGACATCAAAAAAGCCTACGAAGTCTTAGGCCCGCCCACCTACATCACCTACGGCGGCGAAAATTACGTTTGGCGTTACGGCATACATGACCAATACGCGCCGGCGGTGATAATCGCCACCATGGGCGGCAAAAAAATCATAAGCATCGCCACCGACCGTTGGGCGGCGGCGACAACCCCCGACAACATAGGTCCGGGGATTGAACTTCAAAGGGTAATAGACACTTACGGCGAAGGGCGACGCTATATGGACAATATGCGAACGGGCTATTATGTCGGGCGCATCATCGTTCTAAATTATGCTTATACGGATAAAACAAAAGAAGCGAAGAAAAAATTTCCCCGTATGCGAATAGAAGTCGCGGAAAAGGAAGGACGGGTAATGTACCTTAGAATATCCGACCGACAAAAGAGCGTGTGATATTACTTTACGGGCATCTCTAAAAACTCGTTTGATGAAATTTTATTCACGGATAAGTGGCGCGAAACCCCTCCGCCGCTTCGCGGAAGATTTAATATTGCACCGCAAATTCTCGCATGATAAAATGTGTGCTTGTCAAGCAATGTTTGTGTTGTTTTTGTTGTCGGAGGTGTTTTATGAAAAAAAAGGTTGCTGCTTTACTTCTCACGGCGGTGTTCATTGGCGGAGCGAATTTTGTCGAGGCGGGGGGCATAGGAATAGGCATAGGTATTCCCTACGGCGGCGTGACGGAACGCGCAGGTTACAGCAAAGCAGAGAATTATGCCGTGTTTTCTGTAGGTAAAATCGTCTATGAGCTTACCGTCACGGAAAAACATGGGCGGCTGGCGGCGGAACTTAAACTCACCAACGACGGCGATGAGGATTATACGGTAGAAAATAGCAGCGGACAAACTTTTGAAATGGAAATTGTGGATAAAAACGGCGATGCTCTGTGGCGTTATTCCGACGGGATGGCCTTTACCCAAGCTGTTACAACCACGGTTTACAAAGGCCATGGAGCGACGGCTTATAAAGCGGAAATCGAACGAAAAGAATATCGAAAATTAAAAGAAAACGGCGTTTTGTTCGTGGCTTATATAGCGAACACGCCGAACAAAATCGCCGTGCGGTTGCCGGATGCGCAAATAAGCAATCGCCCCGGCGGCACAATAATAATCGGCGGCGGAACGTGGTAACTTGAAGGAAGAAGTGTTAATCTTTTGGCAGACTCAGCGGCTTTGCCGTTATTTTTGATAATTGTATTTACGTCTTTTAACGCCTATTTTTCTCTTATGGAAACGGCATTAAACGAGAGCAGCAAAAGCGTAGCGGAAAAATTGGTCGAGGACGGCGACGAGAACGCAAAAGCAGTGGTCGCTATATTGGGCGAACCGACGAAATATCTTGCCGTCACGCAAATTGGCATAACTTTGATGAGCATACTGTCGGGGCTTACGGCGGGAGTGTTGCTTTCTCCCGTTATTTCCTCGGCATTGTCTGTTGTTCCTCATGGCGATGCGGCGGCGGCGACTGTTTCCGTTTGCGGCAGTGCCTTCTTTCTGTTGCTGTTCGGCGAATTTTTGCCGACTAAAGTTGCTTTTCAATACCCGGAACGCACGCTCATGGAACACCGTCGCTCTTTGTCGGCGGCCTACGCGGTGTTAAATCCGGCGGTGAAATTTTTGGACAATGCCGCTTCGGTTATACTTATAGTGTTGGGCATAAACCCGCAGGTTGAGGACACGGTAACGGAGGACGAAGTAAAAGACCTTATTGAACAGGGCACCAGCGACGGCACTTTTGAAAAGACCGAGCAGAACATGGTTGACAGGATTTTTCGTTTGGGCGATCAAACCGCTTACGGGCTTATGACGCCGCGCACGCAGATGCTTTGGCTTGACTTGGCGGACAGCCAAAGGCATAATTTGCGGGTTATCCGCGAAACAAATCAAACGGTTTTTCCCGTAGGCAAAGAAAGCCTTGACGATTTTTGCGGCATTGTTTACGCCAAGGATATATTAAATGCTTGCTTAATCAATAAAAGCCTTGACCTAAACCAATTTGTCCACAAACCCATGTGTATTCCTCGTTCCATGGAAACATTTCGTCTGCTCGAAAAATTCCGCGATACCGGCGTACATGAAGCAATGGTTTTGGACGAATACGGCGGCGTAGTTGGTTATATCACCCTTAATGATATATTAAAGGAAATAATCGGCGGTTCTTTGAGCGAAATCGAGCCGGAACTTTTGCACATAACTCCTTGCGACGAAAACTCGTGGTATATTGACGGACTTTGTTCGGTGGAGGACTTTAAGGAGCGTTTTGACCTTAACGAACTTCCCAACGAGGATCGCGACCATTTTAAGACCGTTGGCGGCTTCGTTACGTCTCTTTTCGGCTATATACCAAAAGTCGGCGAGAAACGGGAATGGGAAAATTTTATTTTTGAGATTTTGGAAATGGACAGAGCAAGAATTGACAGATTGCGATTTACTGTAACACAGACCATATCTTATACTATTCATCGTTAAAAGTGTAGGAAGCACTGCATAAATGAGGTTGTACCCTTGTTGGCTCTTTTTCCGGCAAGGATGCGGAGGAATTATGCAGTGCTTCCCTAATTTTA
>CAJOQC010000023.1 GCA_905236785.1 uncultured Selenomonadaceae bacterium | reverse complement strand
GGAAGCACTGCATAAATGAGTTCGTGCCAAAAGCCGGAAAAAGAACCGGCAAGGCTACGGAGGAATTATGCAGTGCTTCCTTGGACAATGGATTTGATGCAATTTCTCGGAAAAAGAAGCCGTTTTTAGATATTCACTAAAAATGTTTTGCCAAAATCCCGGCATTTTTCCGTTGCTTCTTCGTCGGGGCTGTTTTGGACGATAAGACCTTCGCCCACAAGTTTTGCGCCGTCATCTTTAACCCGCTGTTCCCATATACGCATCCATGCGCCGTCTCCCCAACCGTAAGAACCGAACAAGGCTACGGGTTTATCCTTTAGTTTTCCTTCGATTTCGGCGAAAAACGGCTCAAAACTTTGTTCTTCCAACTCTTCGTCACCCATGGCGGGGCAACCGAAAAAAAATCCGTCGTAAGCCTCAAGATTATTTTGGTCAAACTCGTCAACCGCAAATATCTCAGCCGTAGCGCCGCCCGCTACAATTCCTTCGGCCAAGGCTTCGGCCATTTTTTTCGTGTTCCCCGTGGCGCTCCAATATATAAGCGCAATTTTCATTTTAATCATCTCCTTTTGCATACTATACACTAAATGATAATTATTTTCAAGTAATAGTCATGTATATTTCTCCTGCTGACAAATTGGCGGTTATTGTGTTATAATCATAAAAATTTGATTATATTACAGCGAGAGTGTGAAAGTATGTTTATTTGCACCACAAAATCACCGGAAGAAACTGCGCTTTTGGCCGAAAAGGCCGGCACGCGAATCCGCGAAGGGACAGTGCTTTGTCTTACGGGGGATTTGGGCGCGGGCAAAACTTTGTTCGCCCGTCATATAGCGAAAGTTTTGGGGGTCGAAACGGAAGTTACCAGCCCGACTTTCAGTTTAATGAACGTGTATGAAGGGTTTTGCCCCATTCTTCATTTTGACCTTTACCGCCTAAACAGCGAAGAAGAACTTGATGACATCGGTTTTTATGAATATGTGGACGAACCGGAGGGCATTGTCATAATCGAATGGGCGGATAAATTCTTGGATGATTTGCCGGAAGAATATGTAATGGTAAATTTTTCGCGCAACGAGAACAACGACGACAACGAACGGCATATAACATTCTCTTGCGTGGGCGAAAAAGACGCGGATTTTTTGAAGGAGCTTGAAAAAATTTGTTGATTTTGGCTTTGGACACCGCCACAAAGGCATCGGGCGTTGCCTTGGCCGACGAAAACACCCTCTTGGCAGAAATCGTGGTCGAGGGCAATGATTTTCATTCGGAAACCCTCATAAATCATATTGACATGGCGTTAAAAATTGCCGGTGCGGAAAAAAAAGATTTGTCGGGAATTGCGGTTGACGTAGGCCCGGGGTCGTTTACGGGCTTGCGAATAGGCATTGCGGCGGCAAAAGCCATGGCCTACGCCCTTAATTTGCCCTTGGCGGGGGTGACATCGTTGGCGGCTATGGCGGCGGGGCTTTACGGTTTCGGCGGCAGAATTTTTTCTCTTATCGACGCGCAAAAGGCCAGCGCGTATGTGGCGGGGTATGTTTTCGACGGCGAAAATTTGCGGGCGGAGTACCCCGTTAAAATCATGAAGGTGCAGGATTTTTTGGAGTTTGCCGCCGAACTTGAGGGCGAAATCGTTTTAACGGGGGATGCGGCCAAAAAACGCCTGACGGCGGCGGAACTGCCGAAAAATATACGCCTTGCGCCGCCCCGGCTTTTGATGCCGCGAGCATCGGAAGTTGCGCGATTGGGGCTAAAGAAGTTGGCGGCGGGGGAGTGCGCCGACCTTATGACCTTGGAGCCATTGTATCTTCGTCGCTCCGAAGCCGAAATTTTGTGGGACAAACGCCATGCCGACAATTCGTGAAATGACCCCGCAGGACGCGGCGGCGGTTGAAGAAGTGGAAATTAAATGTTTTTCCGTGCCATGGTCGCGGGAATCTTTTTGGCGGGAAGCCGCCGAGAGCAATACTCTTTATCTGGTGGCGGAAGAAGAAGGAAAAATTGTAGGCTACATCGGCGCATGGATTTTAAGCGGCGAAGGGCAAGTGACAAACGTCGCGGTTCACCCAAGTTTTAGGCGGCGGGGCATAGGCGAAAAACTGTTCGCGGAATTTATCGCCTGCGGCATAAAGCGAGGCATGACGGCGGTGACTTTGGAGGTTCGCCCGTCTAACAAAGCGGCTATTGCCCTATATGAAAAATTCGGCCTAAAAAGCGTCGGCCGACGCAAAGGCTACTACATCGACAACGGCGAAGATGCCGAAATCATGTGGAACACAAAAATTACGGAAACTTTCGGCGGCATTGGGAGAAAGAATTTTGAACAGTAAGGATTGTTTGACCCTCGGCATAGAAACAAGTTGCGACGAAACGTCGGCGGCGGTGCTGTCGGAGGGACGGCGTATTTTGTCGAACGTCATCGCGACGCAAATACCCATTCACCAAAAGTACGGCGGCGTAGTGCCGGAGATTGCATCGCGCAACCATATTTTAAGCATTATGCCCGTCATTGACGAGGCAATTAAAGAGGCGGGCATCGGTAAAAGCGACATTTCGCAAATTGCCGTCACCTTCGGCCCGGGGTTGGCGGGCGCGCTTTTAACGGGAGTGTCGGCGGCAAAGGCTCTCGCTTATTCTTTGGATGTGCCTCTTATCGGTGTTAATCATTTGGAAGGGCATATCTTTGCCAACTTCTTGGCAACGCCCGATTTAGAGCCGCCTTTTATGGCGTTGGTGGTGTCCGGCGGCCATACGTCTTTGGTGCGAGTGGACGATTACGAAAAATTTTCCCTGTGGGGCGAAACCCGCGACGATGCGGCGGGGGAAGCCTTTGACAAAGTTGCGCGGGTTATGGGGCTTGCCTACCCCGGCGGCCCGTCAATAGACCGTTTGGCCAAAGAAGGGGACGAATCGGCCATAGATTTCCCCCGCGCTCTTATGACGGACGGCAATTATGATTTTAGTTTCAGCGGCCTAAAATCGGCGGTGCTTAATTATCTGAACGGAATGAAAATGAAAAACCTGCCCATAAACAAAGCCGACGTTGCGGCCTCCTTTCAGCGGGCAGTGGTGGAGGTTTTGGTTCATAAGGCCATTGACGGCGTGAAAAAATCGGGGCTTGATACGTTGGTAATGGCGGGGGGCGTTGCCGCCAACAGCGCGTTAAACAAACGCCTTCTTGAAGAAACTTCGCGGCGCGGGATAAATTTTTATTTTCCCGGCGCGAAACTTTGCACGGACAATGCGGCAATGATTGCTTGCAGGGGCTACTATATGAGCCTTGCGGGGGAATTTGCCGATTGGGGGTTGAACGCTGTGCCTAATCTAAACTTAATCGGGCGAGGCTAAACATGACGACGGAGAAAAAAATTTTGCGGGGGGGCTGGACCACCGGCGCGTGCGCGGCGGCGGGCGCAAAAGCCGCCCTGCTTTTTTTGCGGGGGAAAAGGCCTCATAACGTTGATATTATCGCGCTTGACGGGACAAAACTCACCATACCCGTAAAAAATGTTATGGCCACGGCCGAGGGCGCGACGGCGGAAATTGTGAAATTTTCCGGCGACGACCCGGACATCACCGACGGCATTTCGATTTTCGTCGCGGTGCGCCCGCTCCCTTCGGGCAACGGCATAAAAATTATCGGGGGCAAGGGCGTGGGGATTGTGACAAAACCCGGCCTTGATGCGCCGGTGGGCGAAGCCGCCATAAACAAAGGCCCGCGAAAACTTATTAACAACGTCGCGGCGGAAATTTTGGGCGAAGGCGGCGCGGCGGAGATTGTCATATCCGTGCCCGAAGGAGAACACTTGGCGCAAAAAACCCTAAACCCGGCTCTTGGCATTGTGGGCGGCATATCCATAATCGGCACTACGGGAGTTTTGCGCCCCATGTCCGAAGAAGCATTTAAGGATTCTTTGGCGGTGCAACTTTCGGTGGCGCAAGCGTCGGGGTTTTCGTCGGTTGTTCTTGTGCCGGGGAAAATCGGCGCGAACATAGCCGAAAAATGCGGCGTTGCCCCGGACAAGATTGTGCAGATGAGCAATTTTGTGGGCTTTATGTTGGAAAAATGCGTTGAATACGGCATGAAAAAAATTCTTATCTTCGGGCATCTTGGCAAATTGGCCAAGGTGGCGGCGGGGTCGTTTCACACCCATAACCGTGTGGCCGACGGGCGAATGGAGGCCATGGCCGCTTACGCCGCCGAATGTGGCGCAGATATTGACACGGTGAAAAAAATTTTGGCCTCCGTCACCACCGAGGAAGCGTTGACCGCCCTTAAAAATACACGCCTTGCCGAGGCTGTGTGCGGGCGGTTGGCAGAGCGGGCGGAGGCGCGGGCGCGGCGTTTTTTGTTCAATCAAGCGGAAATAGGCGTTGTAATCGTCACCTTTAAGGGCGAAATTTTGGGCAAAAGCCCCTCGGCGCAAAGGATAGAGGAGGAAATTATTAACCATGGATAAGGTCAATAAACTGACGGTGGCGGGCATAGGCCCGGGCGGCAGGGAATATGTTCTTCCTGCGGCGGCGGCGGCGATAAAAAACGCCCGCGTTCTTATCGGCGGGCGGCGGGCGTTGGCGGATTTTGCCCAAGGGGGGCAAAAAACCATGGCGATAACGAAGGATATAACGTCGGTGGTTGAGTTCATAAAGAGGGAACTGCCCGCAGGCGGCATTGTTGTAATGGTGAGCGGCGATCCGGGGTTTTGGTCTTTTTTGGATACTTTGCGCCGCGAATTTCCCGCCGAGAAAATTTTTGTCATTCCCGGCATAAGTTCCTTGCAAATTGCTTTTTCGCGGCTTGCCCTGCCCTGGCATGACGCAAAATTGCTCTCTTTCCACGGGCGAAAACCCAAAGACGAAGACTTAATTTATAAAGAAGGGCAAATTTTGGGCTTTTTGACCGACGGCGCGAACAATTCAGCGGCCATTGCCAAGTTATTGTTAAGTTTCGGCTGGCCGCCGGACACGCCCATGCACATACTCGCCAATTTGTCCTACGACAACGAGGAAATTATCGCCGCGACGCTAAACATGGCAGCAACCTCCGAGCCTGTCGGGCATTGTGTGGTGATTGTGGGAGAATGACAAAGCTCATGATACTACTCACCGTTAAAAAGTGTATTTTTTACGGTGAGTAGCATTATTAGCACCCGTTACTCTAAACCAAATCG
>CAJOQC010000022.1 GCA_905236785.1 uncultured Selenomonadaceae bacterium | reverse complement strand
TCTAAGAGGAGGGCTTTTTAAGCCTCCCCTGAAAGGGGAGGTGGCAGCCCGCAGGGCTGACGGAGGGGTTTTTAGAGGTTGCCTAAAATCAGTATAAGTGTATGTCACTTTAATTCCACCACCGTTGCGCCCGCGCCTCCTTCGTCAATATCCGCAAGGTTATACGAAAGGACGTTTCGGTGGCTCTTTAGATACTCGTGGATCCCCTTTCGCAACGCGCCCGTGCCTTTGCCGTGAATGATTACGATTTGCCCCAAGCCGCCCACCACAGCATCGTCGATGAATTTTCCAAGGACGGATTCGGCTTCGTTTACCATAAGACCGCGAATGTCAATCTCACGGCTTATATTGGCGGCTTTTTTCAGCATACTCCCTGCGGCGGCGTTCACTGCGGCGCGGGGTTTTGGTTTTGTTGCGGACGCGCTTTTTATAAAGCGGCACTCTGCGGCCTTGACGGTGATTTTAAGCGCGCCGACTTGCACATCAAGGGTGTTGTTCTTTGCCGATATGACTTCCCCCTGTTGGTCAAGTTTTGTCACATAAACCGTATCGCCCACGGCAATTTTGCCGGTGTCGATTCGCTTACCGATTTTTTTCGTCATTATGTCGTCGGTGAGTTTGTCAAGGTCGTCATTTAAGCGTTTTCGCGCTTCGGTTATGGTTTGTTGACGTTTTTTTATGCCTTGGTCGTCAAACTGGGCTTTCAGTTCCTTTATAATGTCCTCGGCGTCGCGGTTCGCGCTCCGTATCAATGCCGCTGCCTTTTCTTTGGCTTTTCTTATGATATTGCCCTTTTCTTCGTTCAACCTGTGCAATTCTTTTTCGGCTTGCTCTCCAACTGCTTTGGCTTTGGCAAGTTCCGCGCCGATGGCAAGGTTCTTTTCGCGGTAACTTTGCTTTTCGTTGTTAAGCTCGTTGATTATCCGCTCAAATTCGGCATGGTCGTCCTTGAGGAAAGTTTGGGCGCGGTCGGTTATTTCCGCCGACAACCCCAACCGCCGACTTACGGCAAAGGCGTTGCTCGCCCCCGGCACGCCCATAAGCAGGCGATACACCGGCTCTAAAGTCACCGCATCAAATTCCACCGAGGCGTTTTCAATGCCGTCGTAGCGGTAAGCAAAGGTTTTAAGTTCCGAATAATGAGTGGTGGCCACGACGTTTATTTTTGCCGCAAGGAGTTTTTCAAGTATGGCCATGGAAAGAGCCGCGCCTTCGGCAGGGTCTGTCCCTGCGCCTATTTCGTCCAAAAGGAGCAAATCGCCCCGGGCTGATTTTGTCAAAATATCGACGATGTTTTTCATGTGGGAGGAAAAAGTGGAAAGACTTTGCTCTATGCTCTGCTCGTCGCCGATGTCCGCCCAAATGTTTCGGCAAACGGCCACGGAGGAATCCGCCGCCGCAGGTATGAAATACCCCGCTTGCGCCATGAGGGTAAGAAGCCCCAAAGTTTTCATGCTGACGGTCTTGCCGCCGGTGTTTGGCCCCGTGATAAGAAGAACGGTATAATTTTCCCCCAAAGCTATGTCGATAGGGACAACTTTGCCTGCGTCAAGCAACGGATGCCGCGCCGCTTTTATGTTAATGCGTCCTTCGTTGTTTATTATGGGGCGAGTGGCTGCCATGTCCTTGGCCAATTTCGCCTTGGCAAAAATCAAATCAATATCCGCTGTCAAGCGAGCGTTTTCAAGGAGAATATCGGCGTTTTTGGCGATTTTTGCCGACAACAGGCGCAAAATTCGCGCTGTTTCTTGCGCTTCGTCAAGCATGAGTTGCTTTACGTCGTTGTTCAATTCCACCAATGGCATGGGTTCAATGAACAAAGTCGCGCCGGTGGCGGAGCGGTCGTGGACTATGCCGCCGAAGTAACTTTTGTATTCGCTCTTTACCGGCACGCAGGAGCGGCCGTCGCGAATGGTGACGATAGACTCTTGAAAATATTTTTGATTTTCTCCGTCATGGAGTATGTCGGTCATTTTTTCCTTGACGGCGCGTTCTTTGGCGCGAAGTTGCCCGCGAATACGCTTAAGCTCTACGCTTGCATCGTCACGGAGTTTGCCGTATTCGTCAACGGCCATGTCAAGGTCGCGCTCAAGTTGCCCCAAAATTTCAAGGGTTGCTGCCCGCGCTTTTAGTTTTGGCGCGTCCATGTTCAGTTCCTTGAAAAATTTTTTAATGCACCGCTCTCCCGTCATGGTGCTTAAAATATCGGCAAAATTTTTTGTTTCAAGGCTTGCGCCCATCTGCGCCCGTTTAATGAAAGGGCGAATGTCATAAATCCCCCCCATGGGCGGGAAATTTGCCGCCGATATGTCATAGGCTTCTTGGGTTAAATCCAAAAGTTCGGCAACGGCCGCAAAATCCTCCGTGGGCAAAAGCTCCCCGGCAAGTTCCTTGCCCCACAAAGTGCTTGCTCTTTCGGCTGTCATTTCGCGAATTTTATCTAATTCCAAGGTCTTTAATATATGTTTATCCATAGTTTACTCCGTACCGCGAAAATAATGTCCGCGGGTATAGGTGTTTTCTTCGTCCTTAAAAATAATTTTTTCGCCCCGGGCGGCTCGCCGAAACTTAGATACAACGTCGACGGTTTCTTTTTCGCTTATAAAACGAGCATCAAGGCGCAACCGGACAATACCTGCTCTTTTTAATCTGTCGATATGCTCCAAAAGATTATGGGGACGGCTGTTAAGTATATGAATCTCACAAAAAGCGTCGGTCTTTACGGGGAAAAGAATATTCTTGCGGTCTTGCAAAAAATAATCACGTTTGCGGCAGGGCGCGTTGCATATTTTGTCTTTGCCGCCCAAAAACGCACCCACGGGGCAATATTTTGACACCATAAGTTCCAACCGCCCGTACACGAAACATTCAAGGAGCAAGGGGGAATGTTTGGCTGTTTCCTCAATTTGAGGGAAATTAAGTTCCGGCGACAAAGACGCCCCCGCCGCCCCCAAATCCCGCAACAATTTCAAAGTTTCGCAATTCATGGCAATCAGCGACCAATCGACAAAAATGGGCAACTCGGTAAGTTCGGCGGCCATTTTCAATTCGCCGATGTTGGCGACGTAAATTCCGTCGGCGACTTTGGCATTTTGCAGGAGTTTTTCGGCGTAGCCCATGGACTTGGGTGGCATAATTCGCGGCAGGGCAAAGTATATTTTGCCGCCTGTTTTTTTCACGCTTTCCGCCGCGTTTTCATATTCTTCCGCGCTTTCGCCAAAACCGCCGAAAAGCACGGCATCCGCGCCGCTTTCAATAGCCGCCCGCGCTTTTTCTTCGCTGTTTGCGGCAACAATTATATTAAAATCATCGGCGGCGGGAATTGTTTTGCCGCGCCGCCATGAAATATTTGCTCGCGGCGTTTCCTTATTTAATCGTGTTGCATATTTTTTCAGCAGTTTTTCTTCCAAAGCCGCCGTGGCCATGCGTCGCAGGGCGTTTAATGCGCTAAGAGGCGCGGCAACATTGTCGTCAATTTTCGCCGAAAAATCCTGCAAAAAAAATTCGGTATCGCCCAATTTGCCCATTTGAGCTTTAATAATTTCTTCGGTAAGGGGGCGATTTTTGGCGGCTTCACCGACAAAGTCGGAAAATACGGCAACTTTAACATTGCCGCAGGAAAATTCAGCCGAAAGAACTTCGCCGATTTTTGCCGTAACCTTAGCCATCACGGGCATTTTTTTTGCGTTTGTTCCGTCAAAAAAGCCTCGCGCCCTCGCGCTTAATTTTTCGTCATGAACCTTAAATACTCTGTCCCCCTCGCCGACTTTATGCGGCACTTTCACGACGGCGCGCCCGTTTGCGCTCGGCTCGGTAATTGTTGCCGTTTCGTAGCCGCCCACCTTCACCCAGAAATTTACCTCGTCCCCGGGGTTAAGCTCGGCCTCGGGCGCAAGTTTAACCGTAGCGGTGCGGTTTACGTTGTCGTATTTTTCTGCACGCCCCACAAACAACCCTCGATTATTGGGCTTGTTCGCGCCGATAAAATCATGACGGTTCTGCCCCTCAAGGTAAGCGTGGGTAAAATCGCGATTAAAAATCTGCGCCAAGGCGCGTTTATCGCCGTCGGGTACGAAATATTCTTCGCCCTTCGTTGCGCGGTCTATCCCACGCCTATAAACATCGGTGACAATAGCCACATATTCGGGGCGTTTCATTCGCCCTTCTATTTTCAGCGAGGCGACGCCGGTTTTTATTATTTGCGGCAAAATATCGATGGTGTTTAAGTCCTTGGGGGACAAAAGATATTGCCCCGCTTCATCCTTTAGCAGGTTTTTGCCCTTTTCGTCGACAAGGTTGTAGGGCAAGCGGCAGGGCTGGGCGCAACGGCCGCGGTTTGCGCTTCTGCCCCCTATCATACTGCTCATAAGGCATTGCCCGGAGTAGCACACGCAAATAGCCCCATGGGCGAATATTTCGATTTCAACGGGGGCATTTTGACTGATATATTCTATCTCATCAAGGGACAATTCTCGCGCCAAAACCACGCGGGAAAACCCCAACTCGTAAAGGGCGTTGACACCGGGCAAATTATTTGCGCTCATTTGCGTGCTGGCATGGAGGGCAAGTTTTGGCGCGGCTTTTTTGGCAACGCGCAATGCGCCCAAGTCTTGAAGCAATGCGGCATCAACGTCAATATCCTGCAAAAAACGCAGGTACTCCGCCAGCGAGTTTAATTCTTCGTCTTTAACCCCGGTGTTCGCCGTAACGTGTACCGCGACATCATGCAAATGGGCGAATTTAACCGCCCGTTTTAATTCCTCTGCATCAAAATTATCGGCAAAGGCTCGCGCACCAAAGGTCTTGCCGCCAAGATAAACGGCGTTTGCCCCCGCCGTCACGGCGGCAACAAGCGCGTCAAAGTTCCCCGCCGGGGCCAACAGTTCTGTCATATATTTCTCCGATTATTTATTTTTCATTTTATACCCGATCCAAAGGGCAATAAGCCACACCGGCAGCACCAAAACAGCTTGGCGCATATCCGGCAACGTCAACATTATCCCTATTACGCCGGCGAAAAAGATTAAGCAAAGATAATTGACAAAAGGGTAAAAAGGCGCGGGGAATTTTGCCTTTGTGCCGTTGCGCTCCTTGGCGGCGCGAAACTTAAGATGCACCAAGACAATAAGAATCCATGTGGTTATCACCGCGCCGGTAACAATGCTCAACATATACATAAAAACTTCGTCGGGGAACACATAGTTAAGCACCACCGTCAAAAGAGTGATGCCGGAGCTAAAAAGTATAGCCGTCACCGGCACTTTTCTGCCCGAAAGTTTCATGAAAAACTTCGGGGCTTCCCCCGCCGCCGCCAAACCGTAGAGCATACGCGAGTTGCTGTAAATGGCCGAGTTATATACCGACACAGCCGCCATCAGCACCACGAAGTTTAGTATATGCGCCGCCGCGCTTATGCCCACGCCGTCAAAAATCTGCACCAAGGGGCTGGCCTCTTTGCCCACCATGTTCCATGGCCACAGTGCCGTCAAAACAAGCATTGTGCCGACATAGAAAATAAGTATGCGATAAATGACTTGGTTTATGGCGCGGGGAATTGTGCGGTCGGGGTCGTCCGCCTCCGCCGCCGTAATGCCGATAAGTTCGATGCCGCCAAAGGAAAACATTACAACAGCCAAACTTGTTATCATTCCCCAAATTCCGTTGGGGAAAAAACCGCCATGTTGCCAAAGATTGCTTACGTTGTCGGGAAAAGGCCGATTAAGAATAAGATAAATTCCCAATATTATCATGCCGCAAATTGCCGCAACTTTCACCGCCGAAAGTATAAACTCGGTTTCCCCGTAGGCACGGACGGTGGTGAGGTTAAGTGCGGTGATTATCATTATGCAAATCAACGCGCTTAACCAATGGGGCAAATCCGGCAACCAATAATTCATATAGATGCCGACGGCGGTAAGTTCCGCCATGGACACGATGATATATAAAAACCAATAATTCCAGCCGCTTAAAAACCCGGGGAATTTTCCCCAGTATTTGTCGGCAAAATAACTAAACGAACCCGACACCGGCTCGGAAACGGCCATTTCACCCAACATTCGCATGACAAAATAAATCATAATGCCGCCGATAAGATAAGCAAGGCTTACGGCAGGGCCGGCCATGGCGATGGTGGAGGCCGAGC
>CAJOQC010000021.1 GCA_905236785.1 uncultured Selenomonadaceae bacterium | reverse complement strand
GCTACGCTGAGGAGGAATGACGCAGTATGCCGGAAAAAGACCCGGCAAGGGTGCGGACGAATTATGCAGTGTTTCCTTAAGCCTCCCTCTTTGAGGGAGGCGGCAGCCCGCAGGGCTGACGGAGGGAGTTTTTAGAGGTTGCCATTATTCACGTTAAAAGCTCTATGACTTTTTCCATTTTCATGCCGCGAGAGCCTTTCACCAACACGGTGGCGTCGTCGGCGGCGATTTTTTTCACGGCGGCGGCGGCCTCTTCGTGGCTCGCGGTTTCAATTACCGTCGGCACGCCCCGTTTTCGCGCTTCGTCGGCGATAAATTTCGCCTGTTCGCCGTAGGTGACCACGGCGGCAAAGTTTTTCGCCGCCGCGTGCGCCCCCACTTCGCGATGGCCGCGCTCGGTAAGCTCCCCAAGCTCCAACATATCCGCCAAGACGGCGATTTTTTGCCCCGCCGTCATGGAGGCCACAGTGTCAAGTGCGGCTTTCACCGAGGCGGGAGCGGCGTTATACGCGTCGTTTATTACGGTTATGCTGTCCTTCTTTATTATTTCAAAACGCATCTTCGGCAGTTGCATGGAGGAAAAGCCCTCGTTAATCTGCGTTGTCGAAAGCCCCGCCGCCAAAGCCGCCGCAATGGCCGCCAAGGCGTTATAAACATTATGCTTGCCAAGAAGCGGTATTTTATAGTCATGCCGCTCGTTGTTCGCTACAGCCATAAAGCGGGTGTAAAGGCCGTCGGCGCGGATGCCGCCGCCTCTTACGTCGGCTTTTTTGTTTATGCCGTAAGTTATTATCTTTACGCCCTCTTTAGCCCGCTCGCCCATGGCGGCCACTCGTTCGTCGTCGGCGTTTAATATAAGCGTGCCGCCGCTTTTTATGTTTTCCGCCATTTCTCCTTTGGCCTTGGCGATGTTGTCCACCGAACCCAAAAGCTCCGCATGGACTTCCCCAACGTTGGTGACGATGCCTATGTCAGGCTCGGCCACCTTCATGAGGGCGGCAATTTGCCCAAAGCCCCGCATACCCATTTCCACAACCGCCGCCTTGTGTTCCTCCGTCATTTGCAAAAGAGTGAGGGGCAGGCCGATTTCGTTGTTGAAGTTGGCTTCGGTTTTTAATATTTTCCCCTTGGAGGATAAGGCCGCCGCCGTCAATTCTTTGGTGGTGGTCTTGCCGTTGCTCCCCGTCACCGCGATTACGGGTGCGGCGAATTTTTGTCTGTTGGCTCGCGCCAAGGCTTGATATGCCGCCAATGTGTCCTCTGCGGCGACAACGGCAATATTTGCGTTCAAATTTTCCTCGCGGCAGTTTTGGCTCACTATCGCGCCCGTCGCGCCTTTTTCGGCGGCGTCGCGCAAAAAATCCTCGCCGTTAAAATTTTCGCCCTGTAATGCCACAAACAGCGCGCCTTTTAATATTTTCCGCGTGTCGGTGCAGACGGCGGCAAACTCAAGGTTTTCGCCCTTAACAAGGCGGCCGCCCGTGGCTTTTATGACTTCTTCCGTCGTAAACAAATTCTTAACCTCGCAAATTCTTTAATGCCTCGCGGGCAACTTCCCTATCGTCAAAATGAATTGTTTCGTCTTTAAGTATCTGGTAATCTTCATGCCCCTTGCCCAAAATCATAACGATGTCCTCGTTTGAGGCAAGCTCCATGGCGCGGAAAATCGCCTGTTTGCGGTCGGCAATGAGTTCATGGTGTTTCGCGCCGATTTTTTCCTTGACGCCCTCTTCCACCGCCTCAAGAATTTTAAGCGGGTCTTCGCTTCGAGGGTTGTCGCTGGTGGCTATGACCACGTCGGAAAGGTCTGCGGCAAGTCTGCCCATTATGGGGCGTTTTATGGGGTCGCGGTCGCCGCCGCAACCAAAGACGGTGATTATTTTCCCCTCCACAATCTGCCGCGCCGTACAAAGCACATTTTCCATTCCGTCGGGGGTGTGGGCGTAGTCAACGATAACCGGGAACTTTTGCCCCGCCCAAACCGCCTCAAAACGCCCCGGCACGCCGCCGAAATTTTCCAAAGCCACCTTTATAACGCCGACGTTTACTTTTTCCGCCAAGGCCGTCTCTGCCGCCGCCAAAGCGTTGTATACGTTAAACAGCCCCGTGACCTTTAGGGAAATGTCGATGCTGCCAAACTTGCCCTTGAGGGAAAATCTTGCCCCCTTGGGTTTCACGTTGACGGCTGCGGCCGACAAATCCGCCGCCTTTTTTATGCCGTAGGTGCGTTTTTTGGAAGCCGCCGAATTTTTAAGCATAAAATCCCCGGCGATGTCGTCGATGTTCACCACGGCGCAGCCGTCCCGGTACAAAAGGGTGAAAAGTTTTTCCTTGGCCTTTCGGTAATTTTCGATGGTCTTATGAAAATCAAGATGGTCTTGCGTAAGGTTCGTAAACACCGCCACGGTGAAATTTATCCCGGCGATACGGTTTAGGGACAGGGCATGGCTTGATACTTCCATAACAACGTAGTCCGTCCCCGCGTCGCGCATGGCGGCCAAAATGTTTTGAAGCTCCACCGCGTCCGGGGTGGTGTTGTGCGCCGTGTGGGTTTTGCCGTCTATGATGATTTGAAGGGTGCCTATAAGCCCCACCTTAAACCCGGCGCGACTTAAAATTTCCTTTATCATATAGCTGGTGGTGGTTTTGCCGTTGGTGCCGGTTATGCCGATAACCCGCATGGATTTTGCGGGGTAATCGTGAAAATAGGGTGCAAGTTTTTCCGTTGCCTCCGTCAAATTGTCCACGGTTATAAGGCTCATTCCTTCGGGGGCGGTCAAATCCTTCCGCGCCGACAAGAGGGCAACAGCCCCCTTTTCCTTGGCAGCGTCTATATAGTCATGCCCATCGACGTGCGCCCCCTCGATGCAAATAAACAGCGAATCTTTTGTCACCGAGCGGGAATCGTGGGTTATTGCGCCAATCGGTAAATCAGCGTCCCCCGTCAATCTTGCGTTTATAAAAGAAGCAATCTCGCCGAGTGTCTTCATCAAATTTTTCCTCCTCACGCGAGTTTCGTTTTCATGATTATTTTGCCAAAATATCCTATCACCCATGAGAAAAACAGGCAAGGAATTTTTTGTTGCGGCGTGTATTTAGCTCGTTTTCTATTTCGCCGCCGCCGCAAAAAATTCCTTTGTCGGGTCGATTTTTATCTCATACTGCTTTTTCAATGAAAGAAAAAAGAAAAACCGC
>CAJOQC010000020.1 GCA_905236785.1 uncultured Selenomonadaceae bacterium | reverse complement strand
GCACCTATAAAAAAACCAAAGAAAGAGAAAAAGAAGGCGTAACTTGAATATATATTTAGCCACTAATTAAAGGGCATCTCTAAAAACTCGCTTTTATACCTCCTCCCGTCGGCTACGCCGACACACTCCTCCAAGAGGAGGGCTGATTTAAGCCTCCCTCTTGGAGGGAGGTGGCAGCCCGCAGGGCTGACGGAGGGAGTTTTTAGAGGTTGCCGTTTGTATTTCTTGCTGCATCTATAATACAATACGGCGATTATTATACACTAAGGCCGCAAAATTGTAAATTTGAAAATTTGTCAAAACGCAAGGTGCAATTTTAAGTTTTATATGTAGTACATCAAATCGGCGCGTTCGCTGTCAATCGCGCTTAATATATCATCAAGAGTAACGCCGGACAAAAATTCGCGGATTTTTTCGTCCAAAGGGTCGTAGACGCAAATTTGCGCCGCCCGGTCAAATTCCGGCAATTTGTCCGGCGTGGCCGGCGGCGTTTTTTCCATAAGCGTCAGCTCCACTGCGGCGAATATGTCGTATACGCTGACCTTGCGCGGCGGCACGGCAAGCTGATAACCGCCTTGAGAACCTTTTATAGAGTTTACCAGCCCTGCCCGTTTTAACAGCGCAAAAACCTGCTCCAGATATATTTTGGATATTCCCAATTTTTCGGAAATGGCAAAAATCGTGATTAAACCGCCGGATTCGTAATTGCGGGCAAGATAGGCCATGGCCGCAAGCCCGTAACGCCCCTTGGCAGAAATTTTCATGGCTAAAATCCTCTCTGCAAAATAAAACAAATCGGGAAAATTTTCCGACATTTTGTTGTAGTTCAAATATATGTTTTCTCTGTTTACAGTAAATGATAGTAAATACAGATAAAAATGTCAACTGCATAATACAGTGCTTTCTTAGGTACTCAAAAACATTTCGCGGAAAAAATTGAGTAAATTGCGACTGCTGCCAGAAAGAGGTTGATTTTTCAGCCAAGCAATTACCGTATGGGTTGAAATTTGCGGTTCGACGAGTTTTTTGGCAACAAGACTGCCGTCGGAAAATTCGGCCGTTGCGGAAGCAGGGAGAATTGCCGCCCCCAACCCGCGTTTTACAAACAGCAAATCCATGGCCGAAGTGCGGCTCACACAAACTATATTGGGCGTGAAACCGATTTTTTTACAAATTTCCTTTAACGTGTTTTGCCAACGAAGGGGAATAATTAACGGCACGTCTTTGAGTTTCTCCAAAGGCAACGTTTCGTCGTTGTTCTCTGTCAATCTGTCGTCGCTTCTCATTACGATTGTCAAGGGTTCGTTGGGAAGAACAAATGAATCATAAAATTCATTGTCCACCTGCGTCCTGGTAATGGCGATTTCAATGACCCGATTGTCCAAAAGTTCCATTATACGCCCGCCATCAGCCTCCCAAAGCTCAAACTGAACATTGGGATATTTTTGATGAAACTCTGCCATAAGACGCGGCAAAATCATAACGCCGCTTGTCGTTATTGTCCCAAGGCGCACAGAACCGGCCGCGCCCTCGCCTATTTCCCGTGTTTCGGCCACTGCGTGGTCAAAAAGCCCCAAGATATTCTCAACCCTAGAATAAAAATCGCGACCCGCTTCCGTAAGACGTATTAGTCTGCTGCCACGTTCAAAAAGGCGCACACCCAAAAATTCTTCAAGACGTTTCATTTGCCGCGACAAGGCCGACTGCGCCACCCCAAGTTGCAAAGCCGCATGACTTATGTTCCCTTCCTCCACAACGGCATAAAACGCCCGCATATCTTTTATATCCACTGTTATCTTCTCGCTTTTTCATACTATTCTTCAATTAAAATCTGACAATTTTAATTAAAGAACCGCAAGCTGACGCCTGCTTTACTTTTGAGCATAGGACTCAAAATCCGTTCCATAAACTCTCGTCAAAATTTTTGACCTACAATGGGTAATATTTATTGCCAACGTCCGCGCAGTTGCCCGCAAGCGGCATTTACTTCCGCCCCCATCTCCCGGCGAATTGTGGCGGTTACGCCGCGTGATTCAAGGTACTTTTGAAACTCCGCGACTCGTTGCGGCGACGGCGGCAAAAAGCCCTTTTCCTCAACATGGTTGACGGGGATTATATTGACGGCGGCAAGTTGGCCGCCCATGAGTTTTGCCAGTTGCCGCGCCATGTCAAAGCTGTCGTTTACCCCTTTTATCAATATGTATTCGTAAGTTACGCGGCGTTTTGTCCTTTCTCCGTAAAGTTTGCCCGCAGCAAGAAGCTCAACAAGGGGATATTTTTTGTTTACGGGCATAAGCCGCGAGCGCAATTCATCAGTTGGCGCGTGAAGGGAAATTGCCAAATTTACGGGCAAATTTTCCTCCGCCAACCTATAAATGTTCGGCACAATGCCCGACGTGGACAGGGTGATGTTGCGATAACCCAAATTGAGAGCATAAGGCTCATGAACAAGGCGAATAAATTTTAGCACATTGTCGTAATTAACAAGGGGTTCGCCCATGCCCATAATGACTATCGTCGAAATTTTTTGCCCTTCCCGTTGCAAAAAATTTTGAACAAAGACAAGTTGCGCCAAAATCTCCCCCGTTGTCAAACTACGCTGCAGGCCGTTTTGCGCCGACGCGCAAAAGGCGCAGCCCATGGCGCACCCCGCTTGAGTGGACACGCAAAGGCTGTTGCCATAATCATGGCGCATAAGCACGGTTTCGACGGCAACATCGGGGGCGACTTTCAGCAAAAATTTTGCGGTAAGTTTGTCGGCGGAAACAAGTTCGCGCAAAACCTCGGCGCGGTTTATGCAAAAACGCTCCGACAAACTTACCCGCAAATTTTTCGGCAAATTGCTCATTACGGAAAAATCTGCGGCATCCTTTCGGTAAATCCACTCCAAAATCTGCCCGATTCGATAGGCGGGCAATTTCAAAAAAGACAATTCCGCCGTCAATTCGTCTTTGTTTAGGCCGAAAATATTCTTTTCCACGTTGCCCTCACATTTCCGTTTTCAGGAGTTCGTCCTCGTTCAAAATTCTTATGCCCAATTCCTGCGCCTTGGCAAGTTTGCTGCCGGCGTTTTCCCCCGCCACCAAAAAGTCGGTTTTCTTTGATACGCTACCCGTGACGCGGCCGCCGCGCTCTTCGATAAAAGCCGTGGCATCGGCGCGGGACATTGTGGGGAGCGTGCCGGTTATTACAAAGGTTTTGTAGGCAAAGCGGCTGTTTTGCGCAGTCGGTTGCGCGGCGTTTTTTAGGTTAAGCCCCAAGGATTTTAATTCGGCGATAATTTTTCGGTTTTCCTCGTCGGCAAAATATTCCCGGATATAATTTGCGCTGATTTCCCCCATATCCTGCACGGCTATTATTTCATCGACCCGTGCCGCCCCAAGCTCTTCAATGCCGCCAAAATGCCGCATAAGTTCCTTGGCCGCCGCCTGACCTATGCCGCTTATGCCAAGCCCCGTCAGCAAGCGATACGGTTCGTTGCTTTTGCTGTTTTCTATTGCCGCCAACAGTTTGTCCGTATTTTTTTCCTTGCCGACAATTCCGTCCTTAATAAGCTCTTCCCGTCGATTTTTCAGTTTGTAAATATCGACAATGTTTTTTAGATATTTTTTTTCAATTAAAGTTTTTATGTATACTGCGCCGAAACCTTTTATATCCATGGCGCGTCTGCCCGTGAAATTAAGTATATGATTTTCGACTTGGGCGGGGCAGTTGGCGTTGGTACATTTCATGTCGGCGGTGTTTTCTTCGCGCACCGCCTTGTGGCCGCACACGGGGCAACGGGGCGGAATAACAAAAGGCACGGTGTTTTGCGGGCGTTTGTCCTTAACCACTGCCTTTACTTTGGGGATAATTTCGCCGGACTTATATACCACTATCGTATCCCCCACGCGAATGTCCAGTTCGTCGATAAAATCCTGATTGTGGAGCATGGCGCGGGATACGTTTGTGCCGCATAAATGCACGGTGTCAAAAACCGCCGTTGGCGTAATACGCCCCGTTCTGCCCACGCTTAACTCAATATCACGAAGGACGGTTTCCTTTTCTTCCGGCGGATATTTGTAAGCGATTGCCCAACGCGGCACTTTGCTTGTGGCCCCCAAGCGTTCCCTTGAGGCCAAATCGTTTATTTTGACCACCGCACCGTCGATGTCGTAGGGGAGCGAGCCGCGCATTTCGCCGATTTTTTCTATTGACCGCCATACTTCTTCGGCTGTATGGCAAACAAAGTAATTTTGTATGGTTTTTATGCCCTGTTTGTGAAGGAAATCATAAACTTCCGTGTGCTTAAAAAATTCCCTGCCCTCACTTTTTTGCAAATTGAAAACAAAGAGGGATAAGCCCCGTTCCTTCACCACTTGGCTGTTTAACTGTCGCAAAGTCCCTGCCGCGCAGTTTCGCGGGTTGGCAAAAAGCGGCAGACCCAAAAGTTCCTGCCGCTCGTTGACGGAAATAAATTTTTCGCGTTCCATATAAACCTCGCCGCGAATTTCAAAATAGGGCATGGCGTTTTTTAGTTTCTGCACAACGTCATCTATGCACATTGCGTTCTCCGTCACGTCCTCGCCTTCGGTCACGCCGTCGCCGCGAGTAAGCGCCGTTGTTAATTTGCCATTTTCGTAACGCAGGGCAAGACTTAATCCGTCGATTTTTTCTTCTACCACAAATTCCGCATCGGCAAATTCCTTTTTGATGTTTTCCACAAAACCATCGACTTCGCCCTTTGAAAACACGTCCTGCAAACTGAGCATGGGCGCATCATGGGCAACCAACGCGCCCGCCGCCCGCCGCGCTTTGCCGCCCACCACCTGCGTGGGCGAGGTGTCGGTGATAAATTCCGGGTATTTTGCTTCAATTTCCCGAAGCCGCTTCATGAGCATATCATATTCGTAATCGTCTATTTCGGGCTTGTCAAGTTCGTAATAGAGTTTATTGTGGCGGCGAATAGTCTTCCTTAGTTCGTTAAGTTCTTTTTTTACGGCGGCAATATCTTTCTTTTCGCTCATGTCTTTTCTCTTTTTCTCATTCATTTATGGCCTAATTGGGGTCGAACATTTTTACGGTCTTTTCCAAAATGCTGTCGCGGCGTTCCTTCGAGGCCGCAAAGTAATCATGGACGGCGGCGCGATCGCCCCTTTTTACGGCGTCAATCACTTCGCTTAAAATGTCTTGCAGTTCCCGCAAATTTTTTGTTATGGCCTCGCCGTTGGTCATGCAAATATCCGCCCACATATCAGCGTTTGACGAAGCAATCCGCGTTGTGTCCTTAAAGCCGCCGCCTATTAGTTTTATGCAGGAAGATAAATCGTCGCCACTTCTGTTTAACAGCGTCACCAACGCCGCCGCCGTCACATGGGGGACATGGCTTATCACCGAAGCGCAACGGTCATGCTGGGCTAAAGACAGGGAGGTAAAATTTGCCCCCGTGTGTTTTAGAACGCTCATCAGTTTGTCGTAGGCCGCCTTGGGCGCGCCCGTGCCTTCGACTATGACATACGCCTTGCCGACGAACAAGTCTTTTTTTGCCGCCGTAACGCCGCTTTGTTCGCGCCCGGTCATGGGGTGACCGGCGATATAATACACGTTGTCCGGCAGAATTTTATGCAGATTTTCCCAAAGATAGCTCTTGGTGCTGCCCGCATCCGTTAAAATCGCGCCGTCTTTTAGGTAGGGCAAAATCTTTTTCACCATGGGAACAATCTGCAACACCGGCGGACTTAAAAATATAATGTCCGCGCCGCCTGTCACCTTTTCCAAATCGTCGGCGGCAAAATCCACCGCGCCCAATTTCATGGCGTTTTCCATTGATTTTTGCGTGCGGCATAAACCCGTTACATATACGTCGCTCCCCAGTTTGTCCTTTAGGCACAGCCCCAAAGAACCGCCGATAAGCCCCACGCCGATTATCGCCACATGAATTTTACTCATGATGTTTCCTCATAAAGTCAACCAGTTCGTTGACTTCCCCCATAAGTTTGTTAAAATTCTTCGGCGTCAATGACTGATCGCCGTCGGAAAGAGCTTTCTCCGGGTGCGGATGCACTTCTATAATAAGCCCGTCAGCCCCCGCAGCCACAGCCGCCCGCGCCATGGGCCGCACCATTTGCCAACGCCCCGTGCCATGGCTTGGATCGACTATAATCGGCAGATGGGAAAGTTCCTTCACCGCCGCCACCGCGCTGAGATCTAAGGTATTGCGGGTGAATGTTTCATAGGTTCTTATTCCGCGTTCGCAAAGTATTACCTTGTTGTTGCCCCCCGCCAAAATATATTCGGCGGCGTTTAGCCATTCGCTTATAGTTGCCGAAAGTCCGCGCTTTAGGAGGACGGGTTTGTCTATTGTCCCCAATTTTTTTAACAGTTGGAAGTTTTGCATATTCCTTGCGCCGACCTGCAACACGTCGGCATATTCGGCAACAACATCCAAATCGTTCTGATCGACTATTTCGGTGACAACTTTCAGTCCGGCTTTTTCCCCCGCCTCTTTTAACATCTTCAGCCCGTCAACGGCCAAGCCTTGGAAATCATAGGGCGAAGTACGGGGCTTAAACGCGCCGCCCCGCAAAAAGTTTGCGCCTCCCGCCTTCACGCATTCGGCCGCCTCGGTAAGCTGCTCCATGCTCTCCACGGCGCAAGGCCCTGCCATAACCGCAAAATTGCCGCCGCCGATTTTAACCCCGTCAACGTCGATAATTGTATCGTTAGGTTCAAAATCACGGCTGACAAGTTTGTACTTTTCGGTAATCCGGACGGTTTTTTCCACGCCGTCCATCATGTTCATTTCAAGGTTGGCGATTTTCTT
>CAJOQC010000019.1 GCA_905236785.1 uncultured Selenomonadaceae bacterium | reverse complement strand
TCACTGCGTAATACCCGGTGATTTGATACCCCCACGAACCGTCAAAGGGATGCTCGCATAAAGGCATGAACTCAATATGCGTATAGTGCATATCCCGAGCGTAATTTATAAGCTCGTCCGCCATTTCCCGATAGGTTAAATAACCGCCATCGGCATTTCTGCGCCACGAACCGGCATGAACTTCGTAGGTGAGCATGGGCTGACCATAGGAAGGATGTTTTTTCTTGTGCGCCATCCATTCTGCGTCATGCCACTTATAATGACCGAGGTCGTAAAGCCGTGAGGCGGTGTCGGGTTTCTTTTCGGCATAAAACCCGTAAGGGTCGGCCTTCATTATAAACGGTCCGCCCCATTGGGGTTCAATGGCGTATTTATAAATATTCCCTTCCCTTAGCCCCTCGACAAACGTCACCCAAATCTCACCGTCGCCGATGCGCTCCATGGAGTTTACGCGGGTGTCCCACTGGTTAAAATCGCCGACAACGCTGACGCTTTTGGCATTTTTCGCCCATACCGCAAAACGTACGCCCTTTTTTCCGCCCTGCTCCACAAAATGTGCTCCGAGCATCTCGTAAGCATGGTAGTGTGTTCCTTGGTGGAACAGGTATCGTGCGTTTTCGTCCAAGCCGGTGGTTTTCAATGGTCAAGCCTCCTTTGCCCTTTGCATTGCTGTGTTACCTTTGGTGTCAGGAAATCATTACAGGTTTCACCTGCCAAATTTCTTTGGCGTACTCGTCAATGGTACGGTCGGAGGAGAACCTCGCCGAGTTGGCGATGTTAATGGCCGAAGAACGAAGCCATTCAAAACGTTTTTGATAACGTCTGCCTATTTCCTCATGCCCCCATGTGTACGCGTTGAAATCTTTAAGGATAAAGAATTCGTCGCCGCCGTGAATGAGATAATCATAAAGGGAACGGAAATCGCCGTAGCTACCGTCAACAAGCTGATTTACCACCGTGCGGACGTTTTGGTTGGTGTTGTACTCATCCCACGCCGAATATGTACCCGTGGCGTAATGGGTCAAAACCTCGTCGGCGCGCAAGCCGAAGATAACGCAGTTTTCGTCGCCAACAGCTTCATGAATTTCCACGTTTGCGCCGTCCATTGTACCCAAGGTAATTGCGCCGTTCATCATAAATTTCATGTTGCCGGTGCCGGAGGCTTCCTTTGATGCCGTTGAAATCTGCTCGCTGACATCGGCGGCCGGGTAAACAATTTCGCCTATGGAAACGCCGAAGTTTTCGATAAAGACCACTTTCATCTTGCTGTTCACGTCGCGGTCGTTGTTCACTTTTGCCGCCACGGCATTGATAAGACGAATTGTTTCTTTGGCGATATAGTAGCCCGGCGCGGCTTTGCCGCCGAAGAAGTAAGTCGTGGGCAACATATCGTAGTTAAAATCGGTCTTTAGTTTATAATACTGGAACATTACATGCAAAATGTTCATCAGCTGGCGTTTGTAGGAGTGAATACGTTTTACCTGAATATCAAAAATTGTATTCGGGTCAAGCACCAAGCCTTCCTTGTTGTTGATATACTTCGCCAAGGCTTCCTTTCTGACCTGTTTAACCTTGCCGAGTTCCGTAAGGAAGGGTTTATCGTCCACATACTCATTCAAAATATCGAGCTGTTCCGGGTGACGATGCCAACGGCGGCTGCCGATGGTGTTGTCGATAAGCTCCATAAGCTCCGGATTTGCGCCCATGAGCCAGCGGCGATGCGTTATGCCGTTGGTCTTGTTGTTGAAAATACGGGGGCGATACTCGTAGAAGTGACGAAGGGTCGTTGATTTTAGTATTTCGCTGTGGATTTTCGCCACGCCGTTGACGCTATGGCTGCCCACAATGGAAAGTCGCGCCATGTGAACCTGCCCGTCCTCTATTATCGAAAGTTCCCGCACCTTTTGGTCGTCGCCCGGGTAACGTTCCCGCACATCCTCAAGATGTTTGGCGTTAATCTCTTCGATAATCATGTAAATTCTGGGCAAAAGTTCCCTAAACATATCAACCGGCCATTTTTCCAATGCTTCCGGCATAATCGTATGGTTGGTGTAGGCGATAGTGTTCTGAGTAATTGCCCATGCTTCCGCCCATTTTAGTTTTTCTTCGTCAACCAATATACGCATAAGCTCGGCCACGGCTACGGCAGGATGGGTATCGTTAATGTGAATGGCAATCTTGTTGGCAAAATCGCGAATCTTCATGCCGGTTTTCTTGTAGTGCCGCACGATGCTCTGTACGCCTGCGCTGGTCATGAAGTATTCTTGGATAAGACGCATACGCCGCCCTTCGTAGGAGCTGTCGTCCGGGTAAAGGGATGTGGTTATGCTTTCCACGAAATTGCGGTAATTGTTCTTGGCCTGAAGCTGCTCATGGGTAAGCGTTCCATAATCGGAGAAATCGCGGTTTACTTCGGCGTTCCACAAGCGAAGATTGTTGACGGTGTTGCAATGATAGCCGACGATGGGCACGTCGTAAGGCACGGCCATGACTATCATTGGGTTTTCGTGGACAAGCTCTAACTCGCCGTTGCCCAAATCTTTCATGTAGGCGTTGCCATAGAACTTTATGTCAATGGATTTATCCGGCTTTCTAAACTCCCAGGCAAAGCCATCCTTTAGCCAGTTATCGGGAATTTCAACTTGGTTACCGTTGATGATTTTCTGCTCAAAAAGACCGTATTGGTAACGGATACTGCACCCATGTCCGGGGAGACGATGCGCTGCCATGGAGTCGATAAAGCAAGCCGCCAAACGCCCCAAGCCGCCGTTGCCAAGCCCTGCATCCGGCTCTTCCTCATAGGTTGCGGCAAGATCTATGCCCAAGTCGGACAAACATTCCTCAACGACTTCCTGCATACCCAAATTTATAAGATTTGATTTTAACAAACGCCCCATAAGGAACTCAATCGAAAAATAATAAACCTGTTTTTCTTCCCGTTCCATATAGGCTTTGTTGGTCTTAATCCATTTTTCGGTGATGTACTGCTTGGCGGTTGCCGCCACAGTCTGATAAATTTCCTGTTTGGTAAGCTCGTTTATGTCACGCCCCCACATAAGGTGCGCCGTGTTTACAAAGCGGATTTTTAATATTTCCTTTAGTTTCTCGCTCTCTTTATCCTTCTTTACTTTTTTTTCTTTTGCCAAGTGAAACACTCCTAACTTCACCAATAAAATAACTCACGGCTGATGAATTGACCGTTAAAACACAAGCATCCGTGCATTGCGCATACCTTGCAAAAGCTGCCGCGAGACGTTTACCGCCTTGCGGCAGCTCTTTTATGCCACAATCATATCACATCAAATTGTTACATTCTTTGTCACGATGAGAGGATAATTGGGCGCGCCTTTTAACCATTTGTCCTTGCTTACTACCACGTTCTTGTCGCAGATAACATTTTCGATTAACGCACCGTCTTTAAGGTCACAGTTTTCCATTATAACCGAATTTTTAATCTTAACGCCTTTGCCGACCTTTACGCCGCGGAACAAGATGCTGTTTTCCACCGAACCATGGACTATGCAACCGTTGGCAATAAGAGCGTTTTTAACTTCGGACTCTTCTTTGTACTGAACCGGGACTTCGTCCTTTACCTTGGTGTATATGGGGTTTTTGCCCATGAAAAGACTTGCCCAAACATCGTAGCGGAGTAAATCCATGCTGCTCTTATAATAAGCGTTCATGGACTCCACATGAGCCACATATTCGTTGTGTTCCATGGCATAGATTTTATATTTGCCCGCATTTTTGATTATGCCGTCAACAAGAAGGTCGTTGCCGCCATGCTCGTAGGCGTTGCGGATAATCTCCACAAAGACCCGTTTTTCCATGAGATACACGCCCAAAGACATCTTCGAGCCATCATACACCACGGTTTTTTCCGCAATATCTTCCGCCCTGCCGTCGCCGTTTACTTCAAGAACAGCGTTTTTGCCGGTATTTTCGCCCTTTTCCACATGATACATCATGGTGATGTCTGCATCTTTTTCGATATGGAAATCCATAAGGGCGTTAAAGTCAATATTATAAATGAACGAGCCGCTGGTGATTAAAACGTATTTCTTGTCGCTGTGTTCAAAGAAATCGGCGTTGGCGTAGAAGTTTTTAAGGTCGCCTTCGCGGGATTCGCGCTCAACCTTTACGGAAGGCAAATAGAACAAGCCTTCATGACGGCGGGAAAGATCCCACTCCTTGCCGGAACGGACATGATCTAAAACCGAGCGCGGCCTGTCGGGGAGCATTACGCCCACATGACCTATGCCGGAATTAACCATGCTCGACAAGGTAAAGTCAACCAAACGATAACGTCCGGCAAAGGGAACAAGCTCCACCGCGCGTGATGCCGTAAGCTCGCGGATTAAGCTGTTGTCTTCCTGGATATTTACAAGCCCCAATACATTCTTCATTCTTTTCACTCCATTCATCAAAACAACTTAAAATCGTCAAGCCACGGTTTCGCCTTCGGGTACGACTTTTATCGCGCCCGGCTCGCCTTTTACGGTCACATTGTCTTTTATTATGCAGTCCTGCGCCACTATGGCATAATCCACCGTCGCGCCCGCGCCAATTTGCGTCATGGGCATAACAACGGCGTTTGTCACCTTCGCGCCTTTTCCTACGCGCACGCCGGGGAATATGACGGAGTTTGTCACTTCGCCCTCAATCATGGAGCCTTCGGAAATCATGGATTTCTTAATGGAAGCATCCGCGCCGACAAAATGAGGCGGCATGGAAGGATTGGAGGAATAAATTTTCCACTTGCCCTGAAGATCGAAGGGGGTTTCCTCCTGCAAAAGATCCATATTGGCCTGCCACAGGCTTTCAATCGTGCCGACATCTTTCCAGTAGCCTTCAAAAGCGTAGGAGAACATTCTCGCGCCGTCGTTTAACATTTTGGGAATGATGTTCTTGCCGAAGTCATGCTCGGAGTCTTCAAGCACCGCATCTTCTTCCAAGTATTTTTTGAGGAAATCTTTGGTGAAGATATAAATGCCCATGGATGCTTTGTTGCTCTTGGGTTCTTTGGGTTTTTCCTCAAAGGATTCGATTCGCCCGTCTTCGTCGGTGTTCATGATGCCAAAGCGCGGAGCTTCTTCCCAAGGCACTTCGATAACGCCAATCGTCGCGTCGGCTTTGTTTTCTTTATGAGCATTTAGCATCCAGGCGTAATCCATGGTGTAAATATGGTCGCCCGAGAGAATGAGAACATACTCCGGGTCGGCAAGCTCTATAAAGTTAAGGTTTTGATAAATGGCATCGGCCGTGCCGCGATACCAGTCCGCGCCTTTTTCGCGAGCGTAGGGCGGCAAAATGAAAACGCCGCCGTCACGAACGTCCAAGTCCCACGCCGCGCCGGTTGCCAAATAGTTGTGAAGTTCCAAAGGCTTGTACTGAGTAAGGACGCCCACTTTCGTTATGCCGGAATTGGCACAATTTGAAAGCGGGAAGTCAATAATGCGGTATTTGCCGCCAAAAGGCACTGCGGGCTTTGCGATTTTCTTCGTCAAAGCACCCAAGCGGCTTCCCTGACCTCCCGCCAAAATCATTGCCAAGCATTCCGTCTTTCTCATAAAAATCCCCCCCGGATAATATTACAATCTTCAGATATTTTCAGATATTTCTTCAATTCTACAAAATTTCGTTTATTCCTTCATGACAAGAAAAAATGTTTTTATGCGTAACGAAAATTACACCACTTTTTCAAAATCGGAGGCCGGGTGCTTGCAAAGGGGGCAAACAAAATCCTCGGGCAAAGTTTCCCCCACATATTCGTACCCGCAAATTGAACAGCGCCATATTGTTTTTCCTTCGGCGGTTTTGCCGATTGGTTTATCCTGCGGTTTCGGCTTTATGTGTTCTTGATAATAATTATAAGTGGCAGAGGGCGTGTCGCTTAAAATTTTCGCGTCGGTTACGTTGGCAAAAAACACCGTATGGGTGCCTACGTCCACTAAGTTAAACACGTCGCCCGTTATATAGGCGTTTGTCCCCTTGGTCACGGCCAAAGTACCGTTTGCGGTTCGCAGTGTGTCGGCAAAGTCGGCAAATTTATCGACGGTTCTGCCCGATTGAAAACCAAAGTGCTTAAAAAGTTCAAAATCCGCCCCTTCGCTGATGACGGAAACAGTGAATTTCTTTGCGTCAAAAATCATGTCGCGGGTAAAATTTGCCTTGTTGACGGCGATTGTGATTTTTTCCGGCGAATTTGCCACCTGTGTCACGGTGTTTATTATGCACCCGTTGTCACGGTTGCCGTCGTTCGTCGTCAATACGAACAAGCCGTACTGAATTTTTAGCAATGCTTTCATGTCCATGCCAAAGCCTCCCATTGGTTATAACAATTTTTGTTAAATTTCAACGAACAATATATTTTTCCTGCCTTTCTTGCGTTTTTTTATTTGAAGGGACTTCCCAAAC
>CAJOQC010000018.1 GCA_905236785.1 uncultured Selenomonadaceae bacterium | reverse complement strand
GCGGAAACGGCAGCTGGTTTCCCGTGCGCATCGGTTGCCCGCCGGAAATTGCTTGTTTTACCCTTGCGGGGAAAGTGAATAAATAAACAAAAAGTTGCCGAGCAAAACATTGTCGGCAACTTTTTGTTTATTTTGCTTTCGGGTCGTCAATCAAACGTCGTTGACCGAGCATCGTGGTTAGTTTTTCCCTGTTAAAGGCGTAATCCGCCGAGGACAAATCTTGCCGCGAATCGTAGCGGTTGCCCTTTGCGCCTATCATGCCGCAAATTGTGTCATACATCATATCGTTGGTGAAATATGTGTCGCGGCTTATTCGGAGCATATACGCTTCGTCGGGCATTAGGCGACGATACGCGGGCGACAGGTACATGAACATGGGGATCCGCACCATGTCAAAGCTAAAAACGTCGGGGTTGTGACTTATGGAAAGATTTTCTCCATGGTCGGAGAAATAAACCATGGCGGTCAAATTAAGATTGTCCCGCGCATATTCAAAAATTTGCGAAAGAACATAATCCGTATACAAAATCGAATTTGCGTAACTTGGCGCAGAAGTCCCCGAACCGCTGCCGTCCTCCGTTTTCCAACGGGCAAAATCGTAGGGGTAGCGGTTATAATAGTAAATATGGCTGCCGATTAGATGTAACACGACGAAATTATTCTTTGTCGGGTCAACATTTTGCAGATAATTTTTAAGCACAATGTCATACTTGTCGGTGAAGGTGTAGGAGTCGTCCGTCCATTCGGCATAGTCGGCTGTTTTGGCCACCAAGGTAATGACGCTGTCATATTGGCCGTAACGACCTTGATTGCTGTACCAATGGGTAGTAAAGCCCGCCTTTTTCGCCGCATCCAAAATCGACACCGAATCCAAAAAATCCTTGCCGTTATACTGGCTCTGTTCCGTCAACGCCCGTTGAAGAGCGGGTACTGTTTGCGACCAAGAGGAATACGCGTTGGAAAAAAGCAAAAAATCGCGGTTGCCGCCGGCGTTTTTCGTCAGCCACGGCGTATTGTCATAAGGACATTCCGGGGTAAAGGCTTTCATATAATCCCGTGAGGCGGATTCGCCTATGACCATTATGACGGTGACGGGCTTATCGGAAAGCGCGGGCATGGCATTGGCGGCATCAACCTCAAGTGAAGCAAAACGAGCATCATGATGCGCCCCGTATTCGGCGGTTTCGCGGGCGTAATCGGTGACATCCTTCCATAGCCCCGCCACGGAACATTCGGGGATATAGCAAAAAACGCCGATATACACCGACAAGACGCAAATTGCGGCCAAAACCGCGCCGCGTAAATCGACGGGAAATTTTTCTCCCCACGCCTTGCCGCGAATTTTTTCGCCAAATCGACAATGCGCCCGCCAAGCCAAAAAGGACAAGGCGCAAAGCCCCGCAAAAACAGGCAGAAGCCACCAGCCCACGTTGGACTCCAAAAAGTCGATGCTCTCGCGCCAATTTGTCATGTAAAGCGCCATTAAGGACGCGGGCGACAGGGCGTGCCACACCATGACATAATAAGCATACTGCACAAAGGGTATGATTATCAGCAAAAAGTTAAAAACCGTCATAAGCGCGGCGGCAACTTTTATGTTCATAAGGCGCATTGCAATGTTTTCCGAGGAAAACAGAAACAGCAAAAAACAAGTGCCGATAATAAAGTCATAGGAAACCAGCGACATAAACCATGCCGTTTGATAAGTCCATGTATAAATGAGGGGAAAGGCCGAACACCACAAAAGAGCGCAGACGAGATTGGGCAGATTTTCGCGGGAGAATATGTTGACGTCAGCGGCAAACTGCGCCGCAAAAAGAGCCGTAACCACCGGGAGCAATATGGGCATGAAATACTTTGCGCCCATGTCTTGCCCAATGTCGATGTAAAAAGCAATTAAGCACAAAAAATAGGCAACGGCGGATGCCAAAAAGCGAATAATCGCATCTGACGTGTCGGCTTTTTTCATGTAATCACCTCAAGGCGTTTACCGTTCGCGGTGCGCCGCGCATCTCCGCCAACAGGGCATTGGTTTCTTGCGCGTCCTCTTCGCTGACTTTTTGCATGGCAAAACCTGCGTGTACCAAAACATTGTCGCCGACCTTCGCATCGGGCAAAAGCATAAGGCTGACGGTTCTTGTTACGCCCGAAAGCTCCACTTTGCCCAACGCGCCGCCGTCAAGAGAAATTATTTTTGCGGGCACGGCCAAACACATAATATATATCATTCTCCTTTTATCTGTATGTTTCTTCGGTATTATACTCGCTTTTTGTCGGATTTGTCCACCGATTTTGTTTTTTTGCGAAATTGCTTATTTTCTTTTTCGTTACTATTCACGGGTAG
>CAJOQC010000017.1 GCA_905236785.1 uncultured Selenomonadaceae bacterium | reverse complement strand
TGTTACCTTTACACTTTTCTTTTCAAAGGAAGAGAAAAGAAGTTTATTCAAAATAATTTATCCCCATGGCGCGTTTTACTTCGGCGAGGGTTTGGGCGGCTTTTTCACGGGCTTTCAGCGAGCCTGTTTTCAGCATTTCCACCACGGCGGCTTTGTCCTTTTCGTATTCGGCGCGGCGGGCGCGAATGGGGGAGAGTTCTTCTTCCAAGACGGAGTTTAGGAGGCGTTTTACCTTCACGTCCCCAAGGCCGCCCTTGGTGTAATGGGCTTTTAATTCGTCAAGATTGTTATATTCGGGCAAATATTCGGCAAAATGTTCGTCCCGGCAAAAGGCATCAAGGTATATAAACACCGTGTTGCCCTCAAGATGCCCCGGGTCGGCGGCGCGAAGGTGCAAAGGGTCGGTGTACATGGACATGACTTTTTTCTTCACTGTGTCAGCGTCGTCCGATAGGTAAATGCAGTTGCCCAAAGACTTGCTCATTTTCGCCTTGCCGTCGGTGCCGGGCAAACGAAGGCAAGACTTGTTGTCCGACAGGTAAATGTCCGGCTCTACGAGAACGGGGGCGTAAATTTCGTTAAACTTTCGCACTATCTCCCGCGTTTGCTCAAGCATGGGTTTTTGGTCTTCTCCCACGGGTACGGTGGTGGCCTTAAAGGCGGTGATGTCGGCGGCTTGGCTTATGGGGTAGCACAAAAACCCCGCCGGGATGTTCGCTTCGAAGTTTCGCATTTGAATTTCTGCCTTTACCGTTGGGTTACGTTGCAGGCGGGCAAGGGTCACCAAGTTCATGTAGTATGTGGTAAGTTCCGTAAGCTCCGGCACTTGGGATTGAATGAACATTACGGATTTGTCGGGGGTGAGGCCAACGCCCAAATAATCAAGGGCGACTTCCGTTATGCTGTCCTTTATCTTCTGGGGATTGTCAAAATTATCCGTGAGAGCCTGGGCGTCGGCTATCATTATATATACTTCGTCAAACTCGCCGCCGTCCTGTAGGATTTTGCGCTGCCGCAAAGAGCCGACGTAGTGGCCGATGTGTAACTTGCCGGTGGGTCTGTCCCCCGTAAGTATTATTTTTTTGCTCAAAACAATTCCTCCATTGACTTTTTTCTAAGCAATATAATATACTATAACGTACTGTAATAGTAAATGTTTTTTTGTCATGAACCTGCGTTCGTATGCAGTAACGGGCGCATTGTTCGATATATTTTTTTCGTAAGGAGGTTATTTATTTGTTGTCGGAAAAAAGAAACAAACTGACGGCTATTGCTGCGGCGCTGACGATTTTGACCGCTTCGATCGTCTTTGGCGGTTGCGGTAACGACGGCGGGCAAGCAGGGCGCAGCAACGCCGTGCAAGTGAAGGCAATGAACGCCGTTAAGCGCGACACGCCCCTCACCAGCGAATACGCCGGCACAATAGTCGGCAAGAACGAAGTCAAAGTCCAGTCGAAGGTAAGCGGCAACGTAGTCGATAAGTTTGTCACCGGCGGTCAGTTGGTCACCGCGGGGCAGCCGCTTTATAAAATCGACTCGCGGCAGTATGAGTCGGCGGTGTTGCAGGCCCAAGCCAATTTGGCGCAGTCCGTGGCCACGTTAAACAACGCCCGCACGGATTTACTTCGCTATCAAGAGCTTTTGCGGGCGAATGCCATAAGCGAACAAACGGTGACGACCCAAGCCACCAGCGTGGATTCTTACGAAGCTGTGGCCGCCGCCAATGCCGCGCTTTTGCGAAAAGCCCAACAAGACCTTGACGACACTGTTATTTATGCGCCCATGACGGGGCAACTTTCCGTAGACGACGTGGCGGTGGGTACATTTGCCACGGCGGGGGTCACGAACCTTGTTTCCATAGGTTCGGCCGATCCGATTTATGTGCAGTTCAGCATTGCCGAAAACGAATATTTGAATTTTGTCAATGTGCAATCCATGAAACAGGGGAACAGCAACCCCATAGTTGTTACCATAACCCTTTCCGACGGCACGGAGTATCCTTTCGTGGGTCAAATTGCCGAATCCGACCGCGCCCTTGCCGACAGCACCGGCACGCTCACCGTGAAAGCGCTCTTTGACAACCCGGAAGGGCTGTTGATGCCGGGTATGTTTGCCCGGGTGAAACTCTCCGGCGAGGTTATCCCCGGCGCAATCTTGGTGCCGCAACGCGCCGTGCAACAGCTTTTGGGCAAATCCTTTGTAATGGTGGTTGGCGAAGGCAACAAGTCCGAGAGCCGCACCGTGGAACTTGGGGAAAAGGTCGGCAGTTATTACATTGTAAAAAGCGGCATTAAGCCGGAGGACATTGTTATCGTGGAGGGGCTTTCCAACTTGCAGGAAGGCCGCGAACTTAACGTGACCATGGTGAACGCCGAAGAAATGGGCTTTAGCATCGAACCCGACCGCAAAGCCTTCGTGGGCGGCGACAAAGTGAGCGCGGTGAAGTAAGGAGGAAAATCGTGGCTAAATTTTTTATTCACAGACCGATTTTCGCCATCGTTATTTCGCTCATAATCCTTATCGTCGGCATATTGGCGGGGTTGCAGCTTCCTATCGCCCAATATCCGCAAATATCGCCGCCGACGGTGTCGGTTTCGACGACTTACACCGGGGCGAACGCCTCTGTTGTCAACGAAACGGTGGCGCAGGTCATTGAGCAACAGGTAAACGGCACCCAGGGCATGGACTATATGAGCAGTAACTCCGACGATACCGGCCGTTACAACTTGTCCGTCACCTTTGCCGTGGGCACCGACGGCGACATGGACTCCGTTAAGGTGCAAAACAACGTGGCCATTGCCAACGCCAGTTTGCCAAGCGACGTGCAGACCGTGGGCGTCACCACCAAAAAAGCATCCAACGACATGGCCTATTTCCTGTCCCTCTGCTCCGAAGACGGCAGATATGACCGCGCCTTTATGAAAAACTATGCGGATATTTATTTGCTCGATCAAATTAAGCGCGTCTCCGGCGTGGGCGATGTGCAGATTTTCGGTTCGGACTACGCCATGCGCGTGTGGCTGAACCCTGACAGGTTGGCGGAGCTTAACCTCACCATTTCCGACGTGGTTGACGCCATAAACGAACAAAACGTTCAAGCCCCCGCCGGCACGGTTGGAGCCATGCCCGTGGCCAATGGACAGGAAAAACAATACACGGGCAAAATCCAAGGGCGGCTTGTGACCACCGAGGAGTTCGGCAACGTGATACTTCGCGCCGAAAGCAACGGCTCTTTTGTGCGGCTTAAAGACGTGGCGCGTATTTCAACGGGGCAAAAGGCCAACAACATAGTGGCAAAGTTCAACGGCTACCCCGCCGTGGGTTTCGGCATCAACCTAACAAGCGACGCCAACGCCATGGAAACGGTGAAGGGCGTGCGGGAGATTTTGGAAGCCGCCGAGCCGAATTTGCCTCCGGGGCTTAAAATGTCCCAGATATTCGACAGCACGGACTATATAAACGCCTCAATTCACGAGGTGGTGGAAACTTTCGTTATCGCCTTGTTGTTGGTGGTGTTTGTAATATTCATCTTCCTGCAAAGTTGGCGGGCGACGATTATCCCCCTTTTGGCCGTGCCGGTGTCCCTAATCGGCACTTTCGGCGCGTTTATCGTCCTTGACTTTTCCATTAACACCCTGACCCTTTTTGCCATGGTTTTGGCCATAGGTCTTGTGGTTGACGATGCTATCGTGGTTATCGAAAACGTGGAAAAGCACATGGAAGAGGGGTTGTCGCCGGTTGATGCCACGGAGCGAGCCATGGACGAGGTGCAAGGCCCGGTTGTGGCCATTGCCTTCGTGTTGGCGGCGGTGTTCGTGCCGGTTGCTTTCTTGGGGGGCATGATGGGCGTTCTCTATCGGCAGTTTGCGCTTACGATTGCCGTGTCCATGGGCTTGTCCGCCTTTGTGGCGCTCACCCTTACCCCGGCTCTTTGCGCCATGATATTGCGCCCCGCCTCCGCCGAAAAGAAAAGCAGATCCATTCTTGATAATTTCTTTGACTGGTTCAACGCCGTCTTTAAGCGTTCCCAGCGGGGTTACCTCCATAAAGTCGCAAGTTTCATAGGCCATGCGCGGATTGCCTTTTTGTGCATGGTGGTCATTTTGGTTTTGACGGGGGTTGTATATTCCCGCTTGCCTTCCACCTTTGTTCCCGACGAGGATCAGGGCTATTTCTTCACTTCCATAAATTTGCCCGAAGGCACCAGCCTTAACCATACGGTTGAAACCATCGACCGTTTGCAACAGGTGGCAACGAAGGAAATTCCCGGCCTAAAGAACAGCATGGCGGTTACGGGCTTTGACATATTGTCCATGGGTTCTAAGCCAAGCTCGGGCATATTGGTTATCGGCATGGAGGATTGGACAAAGCGCCCCGGCGCGGAAATGAGCGTAACAAACGCCGTTCGCACCATGTTCGGCTTGGGGGCGAAAGTTGCGCCGGAGGCCACGGTTATCGCTTTTAACCCGCCGGCTCTGCCCGGCCTTGGCACTGTGGGCGGTTGGTCCTTGCAACTTCAGGATATGTCCGGCCACACCGACGAAGAGCTCAGTGAAGTGGCCGCAAAAATTGTGGCGGCGGGCAACCAACGGCCGGAACTTACCGGCGTTCGCACCACCTACTCAATCACCAGCCCCACCTACGAATACGACGTCGATCGCGAGAAGGTAAAAACCTTGGGCGTGAAGTTATCCGACGTGTTCACGGCGATGCAGGTGAATTTCGGCGGTATGCAGGTCAATGACTTCAACCAATTCGGCAGAACATACAAGGTTATGTTGCAATCGGATATGCTCTACAGGAGCGAAGTGGATGCCGCAAAGTTTGTGTTCGTAAAAAGCAGCAACGGCACAATGGTGCCGCTGAACACCTTGATTAAACCCAGAATGGGCAGCGGCCCAACGCAGGTTTCACGCTTTAACGCCACCCGCGCCATTCAGATTCAAGGGAACGCGGCGGACGGCTATTCCTCCGGACAGGCCATGGCCGCCATAAGCGAGGTTGTTATGGAGAACGCCCCCACGGGCTTTAACATCGAATGGTCCGGCCAGAGCCGCGAGGAACACAAGGCCTCAAGCTCCACGGGGCAGGTTTTGGCTCTTGCTTTGGTGTTCGTGTTCTTGTGCTTGGCGGCTTTGTACGAAAGTTGGAGCGTACCCTTTGCGGTGTTGCTCACCATCCCCACCGGGCTTTTCGGCGCGGTGCTTTGCGAATATGTCCTCTATAACGTGGAGGGTATGTTGGGGCTTCAAAACTCCGGCTTGCAAAACAGCGTTTATATGCAGATAGGCGTAATAATGATAATTGGTTTGGCGGCGAAAAACGCCATACTGATTGTTGAGTTTGCCAAAGTCCGCGTGGATCGCGGCATGGAGCCGGTGAAAGCGGCCATTGAGGCGGCGGGGCTTCGCCTGCGGCCAATACTTATGACGAGTTTTGCCTTCATAATCGGTTGCTTGCCTTTGGCAATAGCCACCGGGGCGGGGGCTGCGGCGCGTAACGGCATGGGCGTTGCTGTGGTGGGCGGTATGCTCTTTGCCACCACTCTTGGGATATTCTTTATCCCCGTGTTCTTCGTCATCACCGAATACATAGCCTCGAAACTCGGTATGTTGCGTCAAGAGCGGAAAAAGACATCCTTGGATTATATGTAAGGTTTATAAAGTTTCAATTAAGAAGCCGCAGGTTGGTTTTAACCTGCGGCTTTTGTTGTGTTTGGGCGTTTATTTCGAGAAAGAGAATATAAAACATGGATAGAACCATTTGTTTACAAGGATTGTAGCCCTATCATTTATTGTTTTGTCGCTTATTTGTCGCTTGAATTTACAGAATGACGCTTAAAGAAACTTTA
>CAJOQC010000016.1 GCA_905236785.1 uncultured Selenomonadaceae bacterium | reverse complement strand
TCGAGGATACGCCTGCTTCGCAGGCTTTCAATCGCGCCTTCGGCACGTCTGACGTCTCATACACTCTCAGTAAGAAATAAAATTTCTAACTGAGAGTAGTATAAAAACTCGCTTTTATACCTCCTCCCGTCGGCTTCGCCGACACCCTCCTCCAAGAGGAGGGCTGATTTCAAGTCTCCCTCTTGGAGGGAGGTGGCAGATTGCAGGGTTGACGGAGGGAGTTTTTAGAGGTTGCCTTTTGAAAAAAGAAAAAGAGAAAGAACGATTTTTTGAGTAATTATCATGAAAATAGGAAAATATGAATTTGCCGTGCCGATTTTTTCGGCTCCCATGGCGGGGGTCACGGACAGATCCTTTCGCTTGTTGGCGAAAAAATTGGGATGCCCTTTGTGCTTTGCCGAAATGGTGAGCGCAAAGGGCATTCATTACGGCAACGAAAAAACCGTTAATATGCTAAAGACCCTGCCGCAGGAGCGGCCATGTGTCATGCAACTTTTTGGCAGCGAGCCGAAAATTTTGGCGGAAGCGGCAGCCTTTGTGGAAGAAAACAATTTGGCGGATATAATTGACTTTAACATGGGTTGCCCCGCGCCCAAAATCGTAAACAACGGCGAAGGCTCGGCGTTAATGAAAAAGCCCGCCCTTGTAAAAGAAATTTTTGCGGCAATGCGAAAGGCAACGGCCTTGCCCCTTACGATAAAAATCCGCAAAGGATTTGACGAAGAACATATTAACGCCGTCGAAATCGCAAAAATTGCCGAAGACGCGGGTTTTAACGCGGTGACGGTGCATGGGCGAACCCGCGAACAATTCTACGGCGGCGCGGCGGATTGGGGCATAATAGCCAACGTAAAAAACGCCGTGTCAATTCCCGTTATCGGCAACGGCGATATACGCTCGGCAAGGGATATGGACAAAATATTCGCCGATACGAATTGCGACGGGGTGATGATAGGGCGAGCCGCCCAAGGAAATCCTTGGATTTTTCGCGAGCTTGCGGCGCATTTTCGCGGCGAAAAAGAAGTCCCGCCGCCAAGTGCAAGCGAACGCAAAGAAATTATGCTTTGCCATATAGAACTCCTTACGGCGGACAAGGGGGAATATATCGGCGTGCGGGAAATGCGAAAACACGCGGCATGGTACACGAAAAAACTCCCCGGCGGCGCAAAATTGCGGGATATGTTTAATCGAGCGGAAACGAAGGAAGAATTTGCGGCGTTGATTGATAATGTTCTTCGTTAATACAAATTTTGTTGTTTCCTTTGCAGGTATTTGATTTATCATGTCGAAATAAATGCTTATCGGTGAGGCGTACTTGCCGCAAAAATAAAAAAAGTTTACACAAAACTATTGACACAACCAAAAAAAAAAAATATAATTCAGCGGAGGGAATTATAATGGCGGACGATATGAAGGAAACACAAGAACGGTTGGCGGCGGCAATCGACGAGATAGCATCTTCGACGCAAACGGTCTACGAAGCGGTGGAGCAGGTGGCAAAAAGTGCCAGTGCTCTTGCCAAGGCCGGTCAAGCATCGGTGGAGCAGGCTAAGTTCCTGCAGGAAAAGAACGCCGACACCATTAAGGTCATTGACTTTATCACCAACATCGCAGGGCAAACAAATCTTTTGGGTCTTAACGCGGCCATCGAAGCGGCTCGCGCCGGCGAGCAGGGCAGAGGCTTTGCCGTGGTTGCGGAGGAAGTCAGAAAACTTGCCGAGCAATCCCGCGAGGCTACGGAGAAAATCCAGTCCACGCTGACGGAAATGAACAAGGCCGTTGAGGATATATCAAAATCAATCGAAACCACCGGCTCAATAAGCGAAGAGCAGGCGGCCTCCACGGAAGAAATAACCGCGAACCTCTCAAGAGTTACGCGGGCGGCGGAAGATCTCAAAAAGTTTATCGAAACTCTTAAATAACGGCAGTACCCACATTAACATAAATTTTCGGAGAGGAAGATGTTATGAAATCCTTAAAGAAGAAAGTCTTGACCGGGTTGTTGTCCGGCGTGTTCGTGTTCGGCGCGGCGGGGTTGGTTGCGGCCGCGCCCTCCGAAGGTGCGCCGCCCGTGGAGGAGCAACAAGTCGATCTTAACGCTCTTGCCAAGGAAATTGCCGGTCAGTACGGCGTGAACCAAGCCGAAGTCAGAAAGGCTTTGGGCGAGGAACGAGCCATGGACGACATCTACTATGCGGCGATTTTGGCCAAAGCCTGCAACAGGTCTTTTGCCGAAGTTATTTCCATGAAAGCCGACTGGTTCGAGGTAATGAAGAAACTCGGCATGACCCGCGAAAAGTACATGAAAACGGTGCGCGGCCTTGAGGCGCAGGATATTGCAAGCCGCGTAGGCATTAAAGAATCCGAGGCTTTGAAACTTTTGGAAGAACATTATCATCCAAGAGATATAAGAATTGCCGGTCGGTTGGCGCAAGCAGCCAAGAAAGACATTCGGAGCGTCCTTGCCATGAAAACTCTCAACAAACGTTGGATTGACGTTGCCGAAGATTTGAAAGTTGACCGAAAGCTCATCATGCCCCGCAGTCCGCTGGAGGAGCAAGAAGACAAAGACGCCAACGAAGCTAACGATGCCAACGTTGGCGAAAAATAAGGAAGTTTAACCGATACATACAACAAAAAGAAAGGAGGGATTGTTGTGCAATGGAATAAATTATCGATTTTGGCGGCGTTTTGCGTCGGCTTTGCTTTTGGCACGCCGAGCGCAGGCGCGGCCGAGTTTGATTTGTCGGCCGATACGGCGATTGTTGCCGACTTTAACAAGGCGAGCGTCGATGTTAGTGAGGCTGTTGCCGTCGGCGGTGTGGATACTCTGAATATGGAACTAAAATACCGTCAACCCCTTCCGCCGCCTCCGCCCTACAGGCGTGACCCGAATTACAGACGGCCGCATCATTATCCGCCGCCGCCGCCACCGCCTCGGCACAGAAGACCGCCGCCGCGGCATTGGTGATATGTTTATAAG
>CAJOQC010000015.1 GCA_905236785.1 uncultured Selenomonadaceae bacterium | reverse complement strand
CATAAACGATAAAAGCAAACGGCGGATATGGTCTACAAACAAGAAGGTGTGACTTTTGTTATGATTATCGGATTTTGTCCGAATACAGAGAAGTTTTATTGCGCCCCAAATTTAATTTTTCGGCATGGCAAGCAGATTTTCTCTTGAGCGTCTTCGTTAAAGGCGATTTATCGGTAATTACCGCGCCAACCACCGTGCCGTTTATTGACGAAACGGGCAGAATGTTTTATGATGTGGCGAAGTTTTTCGACACTTTGCTTGTTACGGGAAACATGAAGCATTATCCGCAATATAAATGCATCACCAAGGTTGCGGAGTATTACGATATAATTTTTAATTCACCATAAACAATAAAAGCGAGCGACTGAATATGGACAATAAACAAAACAAAGGTATTTTTTGGCAACAAGCCAAACTTTCCGCCGAAGAAATAAAAAAAATGAGCAAAGAACACTGTCGCAGGGTGTCAATTCGTATCAAAATGGCACTGTTGCTTTCAGTCGCCCTTTTTATTTTCGGCTTAATATCGGCAATAATAAGCTATAATCTTTACTTAGACTATTCCGTCGAGCAGCATAAACGCTTGGGCGATGGCATCTCCCGCCTTGCGGCCGGCATTATCCCCCCCGAACGGGTGGATGAATTTATCGAAAAAGGGGAGCGTGCCGAAGGTTATTCCCAAATAGAACAAAGTTTGTACAAAATACGCGCCAGCTCCCCGGACATAAAATATGTGTATGCGTATAAAATCGAAAAGGACGGCTGTCATGTTGTCTTTGACCTTGACGACGGCGACGACGAAGGTGCGCAACCCGGCGATGTTATCAACTTTGAGGAAGATTTTACCGAATATTTGCCCACGCTTTTTGCCGGCGGCGAGATTGAGCCTATCATTTCCGAAGGAAGATACGGCTGGCTTTTAACCTCGTATACCCCGGTGCTTGACGAAAACGGCAAATGCCAATGCTATGCGGCGGCGGATATTTCCATGAACGAAATAAGAGATCAAGCCCAAGACTATCTTTATAAAGTAACGTTGCTTTTTATCTGTATCTATTTGGCAATACTTTTCGTTGGTTTCCTGTTGGCAAGGTATCATATTATACTGCCCGTCAACACCATGGCCTATGCGGCGGGGGGCTTTAACTACGACAGCCAAAGAGCCATGGAAAAGAGTTTGGCGCAAATAAAACAACTTGACATCACCACCGGCGACGAAATAGAAAACCTTTATCATTCCTTGGTGAAATTAACGGGTAACTCCGTAAAATACCTAAAGGACATCAAGAAGAAAAACGAAACCATCGACCGTATGCAATATGCGTTTATTCTCACCTTGGCGGACATGGTGGAAAGTCGGGACGAAAACACCGGCCAACACATCAAAAAAACGGCGGCCTATGTAGAGATAATTTTGCGGTCAATGAAGGAGCATGGCATTTACGCCGATGAACTGACGAATCAATTCATGGACAACGTGATAAACTCCGCGCCGCTTCACGACATCGGCAAAATAAGCGTACCCGACGCAATATTAAACAAGCCGGGGCGGCTCACCGACGAAGAATTTGCCAAAATGAAAACCCACACCGTCGAAGGCGGCAAGATAATAAGCAGCATAATAACGGCAATACCCGATTCGGATTATCTTTATGACGCTTGCGATTTGGCCACGTATCATCACGAGTGGTGGAACGGGCGGGGCTACCCCATGGGGCTGTCCGGCGACAGCATACCTTTGTCGGCGCGAATTATGGCGGTTGCCGACGTGTTTGATGCCTTGGTGTCAAACAGAAGTTACAAGAAAGGTTTCCCCTACGAAAAAGCCCTCGGAATAATTCGCGAAGAAAGCGGCACTCATTTTGACCCGAAGATTGTGGAGGCGTTTTTCGCGGCGCAGGACGAGATATTAAGAGTAGCGGACGAGTTTAGCGAAATGGAAAAGAAGGGCGAAAATGGAGCAGAAGGCAAATGAACCCACGGAACTTTTTGTTGTACCGGCCGCCACGTCGGGGTTTAGGCTTGATATAATAGATGCCATAAGGAACATTGACGCGGGGCATGAGAACATTTACATAGCGGACGATGCGGGCAATTACACGGGGCAAGCCCTGTCCTCGCGGCTTATGAGCCGTATATGGCAGGGCGATGCAAGTTG
>CAJOQC010000014.1 GCA_905236785.1 uncultured Selenomonadaceae bacterium | reverse complement strand
GTGGTGGTTTGGAATTCTACCAAGACCTGCAACCTTAGATGTCGCCATTGTTACATGGATTCCGACGGGAAGAAGTATAAAGACGAACTTACCACCGACGAGGCGAAACAATTTATCGACGATTTGGCGGAGTTTAATGTGCCGGTGTTGCTGTTTTCCGGCGGTGAACCCCTGTTGCGGCAGGATTTTTTTGCGCTTGCCGAATATGCCGCACAAAAAGGCGTTCGCCCCACTCTATCCACCAACGGCACATTGATAACCCGCGAAGTCGCACGGCGCATAAAGGATATAGGCGTGGGTTATGTGGGCATTTCCCTTGATGGTCTTGCGGAGGTGAACGACAAATTTCGCGGCGTGGCCGGGGCTTACGAAAAAGCCATGCACGGCATCGAAAACTGCGTTGCCGCAGGGCAACGAGTTGGCCTGCGGTTTACAATCAACAAGCACAATTTCCTTGAAATGGACAAAATTTTTGATTTTATCGAAGAAAAAGAGATAAATCGCGTCTGTTTTTATCACTTGGTCTACTCCGGCCGCGGCAACGCCATGATAGCCGACGACCTCACCGCCGCCGAGAGCCGCGAGGCAATGGACATAATCATTCGCCGCACCCGAGACTTTGAAGCACGGGGCTTGCAGAAGGAAATTTTGACGGTTGACAATCATTGCGACGGGCCTTATATGTACCTAAAAGCCAAAACCGCCGGCGACGAAAAAACCGCCGCGCAAATTGAAAAGTTTATATCCATGAACGGCGGCAACCGCTCCGGCATTGCCTTTGGGGAAGTAGACCCTTTTGGTTACGTTCACCCGGATCAATTTACTCAGCATTACACCTTCGGCAACGTCCGCGAACGCAAGTTCGGCGATATTTGGCAGGACGTAAAAAACCCCATAATGAAGGGCTTAAAGGACAGAAAACCTCTTCTTAAAGGCCGTTGCGCCCGGTGTCGGTTTCTTTCCTGTTGCAACGGCAATTTCCGCACCCGCGCCGAAGCAAAAACCGGCGACTTCTGGGCAAGCGACCCGGCCTGTTACCTAAGCGACGAGGAAATAAGGAGAACAAATTGATAGTATCATGGAACACAACCAATGCTTGCAATATGTACTGCAAGCATTGTTACCGCGACGCGGGGGCAAAACTAAGCGAAGAACTATCGACCGACGAGGCAAAGACGCTTTTAGAGGGCATAAAACGCGCCGGATTTAAGATAATGATTTTCTCCGGCGGCGAACCCTTGACGCGCCCCGACATTTTGGAATTGGTGGAATACGCGGCGTCCTTGTCCCTTATACCTGTTTTTGGCACAAACGGCACTTTGATAACCGAAACCATGGCCGCCGACCTCAAAAAGGCCGGCGCAAAGGGCATGGGCATTTCCCTTGACTCATTGGACAAGGACAAACACGACACTTTTCGCGATTATAAAGGCGCATGGGATGGCGCGGTGCGCGGCATGGAAAACTGCCGAAAAGTAAACCTTCCCTTTCAAATACACACCACGGTCATGGATTGGAACAGCGGCGAATTGGAACAAATGACGGATTTTGCCGTAAAAATCGGTGCAAAGGCGCATCATTTCTTTTTCCTTGTGCCAACGGGCAGAGCCGCCACAATAGAAGAAGAATCCCTTCGCGCCGAAGCATACGAAGACGTTTTGCGGCGAATAATGAAAAAACAAACGGAAGTCGATATCGAGCTAAAGCCCACCTGCGCGCCGCAGTTTATGCGTATTGCCGGGGAAATGGGCATAAAGACCCGCTTTCGTCGCGGCTGTTTGGCGGGGCTTTCCTATTGCATCGTAAGCCCCAAGGGAAAAGTGCAGCCCTGCGCCTACCTTAACATGGAAGTGGGCGACGTGCGAAAAACCCCCTTTGACGAAATTTGGCAAAACAGCGAAATACTAAAAAACTTACGAACCCTAAATTACGGCGGCGGTTGCGGCCTGTGCAAATACAGCCGCGCCTGCGGCGGTTGCCGCGCCCGCGCCGCCTATTACCACGGCGGCGACTATATGGCCGAAGAACCATGGTGCATTTACCATGGCCGTCGCGGGGAATGAACACTCCTCACCTTCCTTCGTAAGCCGTCGCAAATTCGCCGTTTAATGCATCCTTGTAGGCTTTGTCCCCGAAAACGTCGTAGGTTTTGGTTTTGAAGAGTCTTTGCCCGCGACGGAAAAATATTATTCAGGGCTTTTTTATGGAACAATGCTCGCGGCGAACGGTTTTTAATATCGCTTTTAGGGCATCTCTAAAAACTCGCTTTTATACCTCCTCCCGTCGGCTACGCCGACACCCTCCTCCAAGAGGAGGGCTGAACTCCCTCTTGGAGGGAGAAAGGCTCTTCAAAACCAAAACCTACGACGTTTTCGGGGACAAAGCCTACAAGGATGCATTACACGGCGAATTTGCGACGGCTTAC
>CAJOQC010000013.1 GCA_905236785.1 uncultured Selenomonadaceae bacterium | reverse complement strand
GTAGTGGTGCTACGCTGAGGAGGAATGACGCAGTATGCCGGAAAAAGACACGGCAAGGGTGCGGACGAATTATGCAGTGTTTCCTTAGATACTGCTTTTATTTTTCTTCCAACAGAGCCAATAAGTCGTCGTAGTCTTTTTTCAGTTTCAAATATTCGTCGGCGATTTCAAGGGCGGCCAAGACGGAAATGCGGTTGCTTTGAAAAGTCCGCGTCCTTTTGGCCACGTTTTTCATGTGTCTGTCCACCATGTACGCCAAGTTTTTCACATATTCGGGGTCGCTGTCGGTTTTTAGGGAATAAATGTCCCCGAAAATTTCCACGGTGATTTTTTGCGCCGCTCGCGTGGGGTCGTTGTTTTCCGCCATGGCCACACCTCCTACCCTCTTAGCTCTGCGGCAAATTCTTTCTTAAGAGCCGCCACAATGTTGTTAAAGTCGGCGTCCGCATCTGCATCCGTCAAGGTTTTTTCGGCGGCGCGGAAAGTGATTGAGTACGCCAAACTTTTCTTGCCCGCTTCGATGGGTTTTCCCGTGTACACGTCAAAAAGCTCTGCGCCGACAAAATATTTGCCGCCGTTTTTGGCGATTAAATCCTTCACTGCCGCCGCGCTTACGTCGTTATCCGCGATAATCGCCAAGTCGCGGCTTATGGCGGGGTATTTGGGCAAATGTTCAAAACGGAATTTCTTCGCCGCGTATTTTTGGAGGGTTTTAATGTCCGCCTCAAAAACGTACATTTTGTTTTTCGTGTCCAAATTGTCCGCCACGGCGGGGTGGACTTCGCCGAAAGTCAGGACAACTTCCCGCCCCTTTTTTATGAAGGCGGTTTTTCCGGGGTGAAGCATGAAGTGTTCGCCCCGCTCCACGGTGTAGCCGCCGATGCCAAGGCGCGCCAACAGGGACTCCACAATGGCTTTTAGGTCGTAAAAATCCACTTTGTCGTTCTTGTCGCTGCCCCCCGTCCAGCTTACGGGGTAACGCCTTCCGCTGATAATGCCCGCAAGTTTTGTTTCTTCTTTTGGCAGTTCCTCCACGGGCAACGCTTTGGGGAGGAACACCGGCGCAATTTCAAAGAGCCGCACATCTTCGTTTTTCCGCGCAAAATTTCTTAGGGCGTTTTCGATTATTCCCGTCAAAAGGGAAGTTCGCACCAAGGGGTTATCGTCCGTCAAGGGGTTCTTTATTGGGACGGCGCGGCGAAGTTCGGCGGGGAAGCGCAGCTTTTCAAACATTCCTTCGTTGGTGAAGGCAAAGGAAAGTTCTTCGCAAAGCCCCAATTCGGCCAAAATGTCCTGTATTTTTTCGATGAAGTCTTGCTTCTCGCTTTGCTTACCTTGCACAGTCGCGCCATGGGGCAAGGTGGCGGGGATATTGTCAAATCCGTAAGCGCGGGCAAATTCCTCCGATAAATCTTCCCACAGGCTCACATCGTTTCGCCATGAAGGGACTTTTGCCTCGTACTCATCCCCCGTCTTTGTCACTTCAAAGCAAAGTTTTTTCAGGACGTCGGCAATTTCTTCCCCGGTGGCTTTTGTGCCCAATCGGGCGTTTATCTGTTCGGCGCGATATTTAATTCGCCGTTCCTCGCGGGGGTTGGGGTACACGTCCACAATTCCCCGGGTTACGGTACACGCCCCCATTTTCTGCAAAAGTTCGGCGGCGCGGTCAAGGGCGCGGGTGGTGTTGGCAACGTCAACCCCGCGTTCAAAACGCCCCGACGCTTCGGTGGCAAGGCCGCAGCCCCGTGCTGCGCGGCGAATGGTCGCGCCGTCAAAGGAGGCCGCCTCTAAAACGATGGTCGTCGTTTTGTCCGTGACTTCCGTTTCAAGGCCGCCCATTACGCCGCCAAGACCCGCCGCCTTTTCTCCGTCGGCAATAACAATTTCAAAACCTTTGGCAAGTCGGCTGGAGTCGTCCAAGGTGTGCAAATTTTCTCCTTGGACGGCGCATCGAGCCGTCAAGCTGTGGCCTTTTATTTCGTCGTAATCGTAGGCGTGCATGGGCTGGCCAAGCTCCACCATAACAAAGTTGGTCACGTCAACTACATTGTTTATGGCGCGAATGCCCGCTCCCAAGAGCCGCTCTTGCATCCAAGAGGGGGAGGGGGCAATTTTTACGTTTTTTATGACTCGCGCCGAAAAACGATGGCAAAGGTTCGCGTCCTCAATGCCGATTTTTATCATGTCGCTTGCGGCGGCATCGTCGTCCTCGTTTAATTCGATTTTGGGGAATTTCGGCTCGTTCCCCGTAAGCATGGCGATTTCCCGCACAATGCCGTACACGGAGAAGCAGTCCCCCCTGTTGGCGGTAAGTTCAAACTCAAGAACAACGTCGTCAAGCCCCAAAACTTTGGCCGCCGGTTCGCCGATTTTCGTATCGGCGGGCAAAATGTAAATGCCGGTTTTTTGTTCCTCCGGGAGGTCGTCAAGATTGAGCTTCAGTTCCTGCGCCGAGCAAAGCATACCGTTTGATGCAACGCCCCGCAGTTTTCCCTTGGCTATTTTCTGTCCGTTGGGCAAATTTGCCCCCACCTGCGCCACGGGGACGATTTGCCCCTCCTTCACGTTCTGTGCGCCCGTCACAATTTGCAAAAGATTTTCCGCGCCGATGTCAATTTGACACACCAAGAGGTGGTCGGAATTTTCATGGGGCGTAATCTTTTCAATCTTGCCCGTTACCACTTTGTCCAAGCCTTCGTCGGCGCGGAGTACGTTCTCCACGGGTACGCCGGCCATGGTGAGTTTATCGGCCAATTCTTCGGCGGTAAGGTCAAAATCTATGTAATCTTTGAGCCATTTTACGGATACCTGCATAAATATTTATCTCCTCTTATACTGACGTTCAATAAAAATTTTATATAAGGAAACACTGCATAATTCGTCCGCCCCCTTGCCGGGTCTTTTTCCGGCATACTGCGTCATTCCTCCTCAGCGTAGCACCACTACG
>CAJOQC010000012.1 GCA_905236785.1 uncultured Selenomonadaceae bacterium | reverse complement strand
GTGAACAAAATTTCATTAAGCGAATTTTTAGAGATGCCCTAAAGAATTTTTAAGAAAATTTTAATTTTTTTCAAAAAAAAGCAGGAATATGAAAAATAAAGGCGAACTCATAAAGAGCAAAAGGAACGAAAGCGGTTCGCCGCAAAAGCGGTAGCTTTTTTCCGCAAAATTCTGTACAATCATATTAGGGGGTAATTTATCAATGGCAGTAAAAGTTGCTATCAACGGTTTTGGACGTATCGGTCGTTTGGCTTTCCGCCAGATGTTTGACGCTGAAGGTTATGAAGTTGTTGCTATCAATGACTTGACCAGCCCGAAAATGCTTGCTCATCTCTTAAAATACGACTCCACTCAGGGCGGTTATGCCGGCAAGTTTGGCGAAGGCAACCACACCGTCGAATTTAACGAAGGCGAAGGCGAAGACAACTACATCGTTGTTGACGGCAAGAAAATCATCATCTACAAAATCCCCGATGCGTCGCAGATTCCTTGGGGCAAACATGATGTTGACGTCGTTTTGGAATGCACCGGCTTCTACACCAGCAAAGCCAAAGCCGAAGCGCATCTTAAGGGCGGCGCGAAGAAAGTCGTTATCTCGGCTCCTGCGGGCAACGACCTCCCGACTATCGTTTACAACGTAAACCACACAACCCTCACCAAAGACGACAAAATTATTTCGGCCGCAAGTTGCACCACCAACTGCCTTGCTCCCATGGCTAAAGCCCTCAATGACTTTGCGCCCATCGAGAGCGGCATTATGTGCACCATCCACGCTTACACCGGCGACCAAATGCCTCTTGACGGCCCGCAGAGAAAAGGCGATCTCCGCCGCAGCCGCGCAGCTGCCGTGAATATCGTCCCCAACTCCACCGGCGCAGCAAAGGCTATCGGTCTTGTTATCCCCGAACTTAACGGCAAACTCATCGGCGCGGCTCAGCGCGTTCCGACCCCGACCGGCTCCACCACTCTTCTCTTTGCGGTGGTTAAAGGCGAAGTCAAAGCCGAGGACATCAATGCGGCCATGAAGAAAGCTCAGACCGAATCCTTCGGCTACACCGAAGATCAAATCGTGTCGAGCGACATCGTAGGTATGCGCTTTGGCTCTCTCTTTGATGCCACCCAGACCATGGTAAGCCACACCGGCGACGGCAAATCCCTTGTGGAAGTTGTTTCTTGGTATGACAACGAAAACAGCTATACCAGTCAGATGGTACGCACGATTAAATACTTTGCGGAACTTGGCTGATCTTTTTTAAGCGGCATAAGTTGCCGTCAAACGACGGTTCGGCCTTTACGATAAGGTCGAACCGTTTTGTTATAGAAAGGGAAAACGATTATGAACAAGAAAACAATTAAAGATATTGACGTAAAAGGCAAAAAAGTTTTTGTCCGCGTTGACTTCAACGTCCCCATGGACGAAAACCAAAACATCACCAACGACACCCGTATCGTGAAAACTCTGCCGACGATAAATTACCTGTTGGATAACGGCGCGGCGGTGATTTTGGCTTGCCACGTCGGCCGCCCCACCGAAGCTCGCGAGCCGAAGTTTTCCACCAAACCCATTCGCGCCAAATTGGCGGAGCTTTTGGGCAAGGAAGTTCAATGGGCGGAAGATTGCGTAGGCGAACCGGCCGAAAAAGCCGCCGCCGCCTTAAAGCCCGGCGAAGTTTTGCTTCTTGAGAACCTCCGTTACCATAAACAGGAAAAGAAGAACGACCCCGAATTTGCCAAACAGCTTGCATCCCTTGCCGACGTTGCCGTTGACGATGCTTTCGGCGTTTCGCACCGCGCCCATGCCTCTAATGCCGGTATCACCAAATATCTTGAAACCGTGGCCGGTTTCCTCATGGAAAAAGAGATTAACTATATCGGCAAAACCCTTGAAAACCCGCAACGTCCTTTCGTTGCCATAATCGGCGGCGCGAAAGTTTCCGACAAAATCGGCGTTATCTCCAACATGATTGACAAAGTGGACACCATTATTATCGGCGGCGGCATGGCGCATACCTTCGATGCGGCCAAAGGCTTGCCCATCGGCAACAGCCTTTGTGAGCCTGATAAATTCGACTTGGCTCGCGACCTTTTGAAAAAAGCCGAGGACAAAGGGGTTAAAGTCGTTCTGCCCGTTGACGTGGTGGTTGCGGACAAATTTGCCGCCGACGCCAACAAAAAAATCGTCGATGTGGATAAAGTCGAGGACGGCTGGCAAGCTCTTGATTCCGGTCCTAAGACCAGCGAAGAATACACCAAGGCTCTTGCCGGCGCAAAGACCGTTATTTGGAACGGGCCTATGGGCGTATTTGAGTTTGATGCTTTCGCCAAAGGAACGGAAGCTGTTGCCAAAGCAGTTGCAAAAGCGACCGACGAAGGAGCAATTTCCATTGTCGGCGGCGGCGACTCCATTGCGGCCTTAAAGAAAACCGGTCTTTCCGACAAAATTTCCCACATCTCCACCGGCGGCGGCGCAACCCTTGAGTTCCTCGAAGGCAAAGTTTTGCCGGGTATTGATTCCATAGCGAACAAATAATTATTTGTTCACTACTATTCACAACTAAGCTAAGCAAGTAACCCCTCCGTCGCTTTCGCGACACCTCCCCTTTCAGGGGAGGCTTGTGTGCGCGATACTTTGATTCTTTAGCTTCCCCTAAGGGGAGGCGCAACCCGTAGGGCTGACGGAGGGGTTTTGTTCCGAATTGTGAATAGTAACATTGGTTGCAATTTTGATGAGCGCGTTTGGGGGTTAATAAATACCTTCGCATTTGAAGATATACCTCCAAAAAAACACGCAGAAACGAAAACAGATTACAAAATATTACAAAGGAGAAAACAACATGGCAAGAAAACCGATAATCGCGGGCAACTGGAAAATGAACAACACCATAGCCGCCGGCGTGGAACTCGTTAAAGAGCTTATTCCCCTCGTGAAGGACAACGACAAAGTGGATATTGTGGTTTGCCCCACTTCCACCGCGCTTGCGGGCGTCAGCGAAGCCAAAAAGGGCAGCAACATTCATGTCGGCGCGCAGAACGTCCATTGGGAAAAAAGCGGCGCATTCACCGGCGAAATTTCTGCGGATATGTTGACGGAAATCGGCGTTGAATATTGCGTCTTGGGTCATTCCGAGCGTCGCGATTATTTCGGCGAAACCGACGAGGGCGTAAACAAACGCGCCCGCGCAGCTTTTGCGGCGGGCATCACCCCCATCATCTGTTGCGGCGAATCTTTGGAGATTCGCGAAAAAGGCGCGTATCTTGAAAAAGTCGCCTATCAGGTGAAAATGGCGCTTGACGGCTTTAAGCCCGAAGAAGTGGAAAAATTGGTTATCGCTTACGAACCGATTTGGGCTATCGGCACGGGCAAAACCGCCACTTTCGACCAAGCCGAGGAAGTTTGCAAACATATTCGCGAAACCGTGGCGGCGGCTTACGGCCAAAAAGCGGCAGACGAAATTCGTATTCAATACGGCGGCAGCGTGAAACCCGCCACCATAAAAGACCTTATGCAGCAACCCAATGTGGATGGCGCGTTGGTGGGCGGCGCGTCCCTCAAGGCGAAAGATTTTTCCGAGATTGTCAATTTCTGATTGGGAGAAAATGCTAAAATGGCAACATTAAAAAAAGCTCCGATTTGCCTGATTATTATGGACGGCTGGGGCAACGGCGCGTTGAACGACCCCAACGATGCCATTGCCACGGGCAAAACTCCCGTCATTGACTGGCTGATGAAGAATTACCCCAACGCCCGCTTGCAGGCTTCCGGCGAGTATGTCGGCCTTCCCGACGGACAGATGGGCAATTCGGAAGTCGGCCACACCAACATTGGCGCAGGTCGGATTATCTATCAGGAACTTACCCGCATAACCAAAGCGATAAAAGACGGCGATTTTTTCCAAAACGAGGCACTTTTGTCCGTGGTGAACGACGTGAAAAAATCGGGCGGCGCGTTGCATCTTATGGGCTTGGTTTCGCCGGGCGGCGTTCACAGCCACACCAACCATCTCTACGGCCTCTTGCAAATGGCAAAACAGAACGGCCTTTCCACCGTGTATGTTCATGCGTTCCTTGACGGGCGCGACGTACCTCCCGCCAGTGCCTATGAGTACTTGGCCGAGCTTGAAGAAAAAATCAAGGAAATCGGCATCGGCAAAGTGGCCACTATTTCCGGCCGCTATTACGCCATGGACAGAGATAAACGTTGGGAACGGGTGGAAAAAGCCTACGACGCTATCGCCCGCGCCAAGGGCAACAAGGCGAAAAATTCCGACGAGGCAATCCATGCCTCCTATAACGACAAGAGCGAAAAGCCCGAAGGTGTGACGGACGAATTTGTTATCCCTGCTGTTATTGAAGGTTACGACGGTATGAAAAGCGGCGACGGCATTATTTTCTTCAACTTCCGCCCCGATCGCGCCCGTGAACTTACCCACGCTTTCACCGATACGACTTTCGACGGCTTTAAGCGGGAGGAGGACTTAAAGGTTTCCTTCACCACCATGACCCAATACGAGGCGGGAATGAACGTGAAAATCGCGTATCCGCCCCAGAGCATAAAAAATACCCTTGGCGAAATTATTTCCGCCAAGGGGCTAAAGCAACTGCGTATCGCCGAAACGGAGAAATACGCTCATGTAACTTTCTTCTTTAACGGCGGCGTAGAAAAGGAATACGAGGGCGAGGACAGAATTTTGGTCGCGTCGCCCAAAGTTGCCACCTATGACCTAAAGCCGGAAATGAGCGCGATTGAAGTCACCGACAAAGTAGTCGAGGCGATTAAGTCCGAAAAGTATGATTTTATTATACTCAACTACGCCAACGGCGATATGGTCGGTCACACCGGCGTTATGGAAGCGGCACTAAAAGCAGTCGAAACGGTGGACACCTGCGTGGGGCGTTTTGTTGACGCACTGAAATCCGTAGGCGGCGAAGTTATAATAATTGCCGACCATGGCAACGCCGACATGATGGTCGATCACGAAACGGGCGAACCCTTTACGGCGCACACCACAAATCCCGTGCCGATAATCTGCGTTTCCGACCGGGTGAAGACCATACAGGAAGGGGCGCTTTGCGATGTTGCGCCCACGCTTTTGACTTTGGCGGGGCTTGACATTCCCCCCGAAATGACCGGGAAAGTTTTGGTTGAAATGAAATAACCGTGATAAAAATTTTATCAACGATTAGTATTATCTAAAAGGCGGCTTACCTGTTTGAGGTAAGCCGCCTTTTTACAATTTATTCTTCCAAGCCGATAAGACCCGGTTGTTCAACATACCAATCGGTATTTTCGTCGGATTTTTTGAATACGGCAGGCAATTTTACCGTTATCTTGGTGTATTCTTTGCTCTTGTCGTTTTCGTCGTAGTTTGAGGCAAAAGTTTCTTTGAGGCCGCCTTCAAAATGCAAATTTTCCGTGTAATGAACGGTTGGGTTTGGCACGACGATGAAACGTTCGGGGTCGTTAGGCAACGCCCACAACCAAAAATTGCCGCCGCCGGGTTCTTCGGCAGCCACGAATTTTGGTATTGAATGGTCAATGCACATTAAAGCCTTCAGTTTGTTTTCTTCAACAAATTGGGTTATTGCCGGAGTAATTTTCGGCTCTTTAACTTCAGCCGCCAGCTTGTTGAACTTTTCGACAAAAGGCAACCATATTTTACTTTCGATACTCGTTCCGTCGGCTGTTTTTATATCGGGTACGGACGCTTTTACCGGCGGGGTATCTTCCGCCTCATCCTCCGCCGCCGATACACTGCCGCGCAAGGAATGAACTTGCCCGATAAGAGCCTTAACGTCCGCTTGAAGTTTATCGACTTTGTTCAATCGTTTCTTAATCGAACGCAAGGACACAAAAACATAAGCCGAGGCAAAAAGCAAAATAACGCTGATTACCAAGCCAAACATGGAAAGAGTGTAAACAAGCGGCGTGGCCGTTGTTTCTCCGTCGCCGGCGGCAAAAGCAATTTGCGGAACAAAAATAAATGCTGCCGTCAACATGGATTTGTGGAGATTCTTCATAAAATCACGTCCCTTTCTAAAATTTTTAGTTGCAACATACGCGCCACGTTTTTCATATCTTCGGGCAAACGGGCGGTAAAAATCATTTCTTCTCCCGTGCGTGGGTGTACAAGGGTCAGTTTTGCCGAGTGAAGCGCTTGCCCGGTAATAGGAAAATCATGTTTTTTTGCTCCGTATTTTGTGTCGCCGACGATAGGATGCCCTATATGGGCAAAATGCACGCGAATTTGATGAGTACGCCCGGTTTCAAGCCTACAGGAAACCACCGTAAAATTATTGTTTCTGTCAAGCACGCGAAAATGGGTGACTGCATCTTTGCCTGTCGGCGTTATCGCCATTTTTTTTCGTTCCGTCGGGTGTCGGCCGATTTTCCCCTTTACGATGCCCGCATCTTCGTGGATAGTGCCGCGCACTATCGCAATATATTCTCTACGCGCAGTTTTGTTTTTTATTTGTTCGGATAAGTTTATGTGGGCGGCGTCGTTTTTTGCCGCCACCATAACCCCGGAGGTGTCCTTGTCCAAACGGTGAACAATGCCGGGGCGCAACACGCCGCCAATGCCCGACAAATCGCCGCAATGGTACAAAAGCGCGTTGACGAGCGTTCCTTCATACGAGCCGGCCGCCGGATGAACAGTCATGCCCCGAGCCTTGTCGATGACTATGATGTCCGCATCTTCATAAAGAATGTTGAGGGCAATATTTTGGGGTGCAACGTCGGCAACCGTAGGCGGCGGCTCTTCAAAGGCGACAATATCGCCCGCTGTCAGACGATGATTGGCAGGACGAAGAATATTATTCACCGTGACGGCACTGCTGTCGATTATTTTTTGCGCTCGACTTCGCGACAAACCGCCCGCTTTGGCCACAAACACATCAAGTCGTTCTCCGTCTGCACTTGCCCTGTAATTCATCCTGCGCCTTCTTCCTGTTTTTTTGTTATCATGTCGATAAACATACCGGCAACACCAAGAACAATGGCTACGTCGGCAATATTAAACACAGGCCATATCCTAAAATCCAAAAAATCTATCACAGGGCCAAATCGTAATCTGTCGATAAGATTGCCGGTGGCGCCGCCCAAAAGTGCCATAGCCCCGTAACGAAACAGCCAATCTTCCTTCAGCAATTTATAATAACAGCAACACCCGACAACGATAAATAAAGCGGCGGCAACCACAAAGAACCAACGGCTGTTTTCCATAATGCCAAAGGCAGCGCCAAGGTTTAACACATAAGTAAAATGAAAAACGCCCGCGATAACCGGTATCGAATCGCCGGGCGATAAAAAATGATCTACCGTAAATTTTGACAACTGATCCAATATTATAATTCCCAAAAAAAATTTTCTCATCGGAACATAATCACCGCCTATACTGTTTCTCCCGTTTCATCGGCTTTTATGGCTTCGGTTGTTTCTTCGTTGTTGTCGTCGGTGTTTATTTCGACTGTTGCGACAGGCGGCGCAACTTCTTCTTCCTCAGGATGAGGCATACGGCTTATTGCACCGTCAACGGCGGCCAGCTCCGTTGCCAAGGTAGCGCGCACCATGCTAAAAAATTTATTTTTTTCTCGCACCAAACGATCGTATTCATCCACAATGTTACGAACTTTGGCGGTTGCTGTGGCAATTTGTCGCGAAGTCTCAAGCTCTGTCCGTTCGCGCATATTTTGACATTCTTTTTCGGCGGCTTCTTTTAGGTCATTGGCTTTTTGTTGCGCCGCACGCGTAACTTCGGCGGCGGTTCGCTGCGCCACCAACAGCGTCTCCTGAAGGTTTTTTTCCAAAGCGGCCATTCGCTCGACATCTTTTTCGGAGCGGCTTAAATCTTCTTTTAGTTTGCTGTTCTCGCGACAAAGTTTCTCGTAATCGTTTATTATAAGATCCAAGAACTCATCGACTTCGTCCATATTGTAGCCGCGAAATCCCCGCTTGAAATCCTTGTTGTGTATATCTGTAGCCGTAAGCAAAATTATTCTCCCATAAATTATATGTAACGTTTTAGGTCTAAGCCTATTCGTCCTTTCTTGGTTGTGCCGCGAATTTTGGTCACTTCGACGCGCCCGCGCCCGCGCATGGAGAGCATATCCCCTTCCTTTATCTGTTGCGCGGCATTTTTCACCCGTTGCCAGTTTAATTTTAACTTATCCGCCGCAACATCTGCCGCCGCTTTGCTCCGCGACATACCAAAGCCCGCCGCCGCCACCGCATCAACTCTAAGGGATGCTACAGTCGCGCTTATCTCTTTCACCCGTTCCTCATGCGGTTCGATTGAAGATAAATCGCATAATTCCGTATTAACCGAAGCCGCACCTATTTCCGTCAAATTGCCGAGCAAAAATTCGGCGATTTTTTCATCGACCAAAATTTTAGCACTCTCGCCAGTGGCTATTATGTCGCCGACTTTGCCGCGCTCTAAGCCAAGCCCCAGCACCGCGCCCAAAACGTCGCGATGCCCCACACGAACAAATTCGCTGCGCCAAAGAGCTTTAACAGCCGCAATTTCAAAGGGCAATTCGCCGCAATGCTCCGCAAAATCTTTGTCGATAAACATTGCCCGCTGTCGCTCCGCGCCCAAGTATCCGCCGGAAAAACTCACCGTAAGCGACGGAAAATTTACCGCCACTGTTTCGGCAATTTCCTG
>CAJOQC010000011.1 GCA_905236785.1 uncultured Selenomonadaceae bacterium | reverse complement strand
TTAATCGCTGCCAAAACCTCGGTCGAGCCGCCCGCCGTACCCACTAAGAAAGTATTGACAACAGAAGAAATGTACGAGGTTGTTTTGGCGGAATTTGCCGACGCAGACGCGGTTATAATGACGGCGGCGGTGGCGGATTATCGGGTGAAGAACCCCGCGACGCAAAAAATAAAAAAAGGCGACGAAGGGTTTTCTCTGGAGCTTACCCGCAGCCCCGACATTTTGCGGGAATTGGGGCGGCGAAAAAAGCCGCATCAAGTTTTGGTGGGGTTTGCCGCCGAAACGGAAAATTTGGCGGAGTACGCCAAGAAAAAACTGACGGAAAAAAATCTTGATTTTATCGTGGCCAACGACGTGACCGCCGAAGGAGCGGGGTTTCGCGGCGACACGAACATGGGGACGATATTTTACGCCGACGGCTCTTCTATGGATTTCCCCGTCATGGAAAAGAGCGAATTGGCGAAGATTATTCTTGACGATACGCAAAAGTGTCTTTTTGAAAAACTTACGGCAACCGACTGATTTATATATTCTTAAGTAAAAACCACACTTTTTTCTTAAGGGTGGCATTATACAAAGGGAGCTTTCGTCATGTTCAAATTTAATTCGATAGCAAGCGGATTGACTTTCGTTATGATGTGCGTTTCTTTTGTCAATACATTTGGGCTTGGCACTCTTTTTATCTACAGTTCCATAATGAACAACGAAATTCAAAACGAAGAATACCGCCGCAATTTTGAACGCAACGTGGACTCGAAATTGGTGTCGGATACGCAGATTGCCCTCAGTTTGGTGGAAAAAGTCCATGCGCGGCAGCAAGCAGGGCTTCTCACCGAAGAAGAGGCCAAGAAGGAAGCGGCCGACCTTGTTCGCTCCATGCGCTACGAATACGGCGAAGGCTATTTTTGGATTGATACCTTTGACGGGGATAACGTGGTTTTGTTGGGCGGCGAAGAAGAAGGCAAAAATCGTCTGGAGCTTACCGACAGCGAAGGGCGCAAAATTGTGCGGGAGTTTATCGAAAAGGGACGAGTCGCGGGCGGCGGCTTTACCGTAAGCACCTACCCGAAGCCCGGCCTAAACGAGCCGCGCCCCAAACGGAATTACACCGTGGCCTTTGAGCCGTACCGTTGGGTCATAGGCACGGGGGTGTGGGTGGATGCCGTAAACCGTCAGCTTGCCAACAGACAGGCAGAGCAGGACGCGCAGATTAGAAGCAGCATGGCCGGCGGACTTTTCGCTTTGGCGGCGTTGCAGACAGTTTGCATATTTTTTGCCGTGTTTATCGGGCATAAATTGGCAAAGCCTTTTAATTTTCTCACCGAACGTCTTGAGGCCATGGGCAACAACGACCTTTCAATGACCGACGAGAACAGGGCGCGCATGGAAAAAATTCTCTCCCGCAGCGACGAACTTGGAACTATGGCCAAGGCCATGAACGATATGCATGACAAATTGTCCGAATATCAAAAGGTCATGGTGGGCATGGCGCATAAGGATATGCTTACGGGGCTGGCCAACCGCCGCCACCTGCAAGAATACATGGAAAACATCGACAAAAGCTCGCAGATAACCCTAATTTCCCTCGATCTCGATCATTTTAAGGAAGTCAATGACAATTACGGGCATCAGACGGGGGATGCGGCGTTGTTGGTTTTTGCCGAAGTAATGCGGGCGTGTTTCCCCGAAGCGTTAAACGTGCGCATGGGCGGCGACGAGTTTATGGTGGTTATCGTCCGCCCCATCGATCTTATCGACGTAAAAATGCAGTTGCAGGTCTTTATCGAGCATCTTTTGTCGATTTATCGTATGGATCATGAGCTTGCGGGCTTGACGGTGAGCGCGGGGGTGGCCTATTCGCCCAGCGAGCCTGTGCCTATGGACGTTTTGGCGCAACAGAGCGATATTGCCCTTTATGCGGCGAAATTGGCGGGCAGAAATTGTTACAGAATTTATCATGAGGGAATGGAAAATCACCCCGGCATGGAGAAGCGAGAAGTGAAAGATGTTTCCGATTTCCAAAGAAAATAATGAATAGAGGAATTTTTATGAATGTAAGACAAAAATCCCTTCGCGTGGGCATTGCGTTTATTGTGCTTCTTATAGTCAGCGGCGTATTGCTCATGTATAAGGGCAACGATGCAGTTGTTTTGGCCACCACCCAAAAAGATGGCATATTGACCGCCGAACAGGTGAAACTTGCCTTTGACTCGGTGAGCGGGCGCATGATAAACGAAGCCGTGCAAGAGGGGCAATTTGTCAAAAAAGGCGACGTTATCATGGTTTTGGACGCAACGGACACGGACTTGTCCATCGAACGGATAAAGGCGCAAATTGCCCAGCTTGACGCGACGATTTCATCGAGCGAAGGGGCAATGAAGATAAAACATTTTAAGGCCGACAACGACGAAAAACAAAGTTTTCGGCAGATAGACAGCCAGCGGGCGGCGGTTGCCTCCGCCAAGGCGACTTTTTTGAACACGAAACTTGACTACGAGCGCAAAGCGGAACTTGTTACTGCAGGGGCGGTGGCAAAATCCCAGCTTGACGACGCGAAAATGGCTCTTGACGTTGCCGCCGCCAACGTGAAGGCGCAACAGGAACTTTTGGATAAACTCTTAAGCGGCGCCGCCGACAACGGCAACACCGACAGCATAAATCTCCCCACCATAGAAGAAGAGCGGCAAAGCGCGGAGAACATGAAAAACGACATCGAAGCCCTGCGCCGCCAAAAAAGCAGCTTGGAAATAGAGCTTAAAGAGCTTGAGGTTGCCAAGGAACGCCTAACCCTACGCGCCTCCGAGGACGGCAAAATCATAAAAATCATCGCCAAAGAAGGGGAAATGATTGCCCCATCCGTCCCCGTGGTCATACTTGAGAGCAACCGCGCCTATTATGACATTTACGTCAGCGAAGAACAGGCAGCGAATTTGCGCGAAGGCGACAAGATTACAGGCGTCACCGTGGCGGGCAACAAAAAAGTCGAAGGCACTGTGCGCCTTCTTACCAAAGCTCCCGGATTTGCGGACTTAAAGCAGTCCCGCGAGCAAGGGCAGGCGGATTTGTCCGCTTTTCAGGTGCGAATTTACGTTGACGAAAATGCGGAGGTTATCCCCGGCATGACCATAGAGGTAAAAGATGATCAATTCGCTAAAAAGTGAGATTAAGTTTCTTTTTTCCGGACAGGGGATGCCCTACGAAAAAGTCTGCATAATGGTGACAATGGTGATAACCGTCATATTGTCCGTTATGTTGGCGGGCAATTTTGCCAAAGATGCCAAAGTCGTGGTCATTGATCTTGATAACTCAAGCTACAGCCGCAGTATCATCAATAAGATAAACGGCACGGAGTATATGAAAGTGACGGCCGTTATAAATTCGGCGGTTAATCCCGAGGAATTTTTCTACCGCGACCGCGCCGTGGCGGTGGTGTATTTGCCCCGTGACTTGGAGAAAAATTATTATTCGGGGGCGGCGGCGAGCATCGGCGCGTTTTACGACAACACCAACAAGGCGCAAACCGCCGATATTAAAGAAGTGCTCAACGAAATTGTGGCCGTTGAAAACGCCGCCTTGCAAGGGAGCGAGTCGGGGGGCATAAGCCTAAACACTCGCAATTTGTTTAATCCCAACGGTTCCACGAGCAACTCCCAAACCCAAGGATTTCTCTTTTTCTTCGGCAGTATGTTTTTCGTGTTTGCCACCATCGGCATGATACCCCGTTTGCGTCTTACCCATGAGCTTGACCGCATCCTAACCGAAGGTACGCCATGGGATTTACTCCTGCGGCTTTTGCCCTATTGCGCCTGTTTAATCGTATCCTTCGTCTTTGGCATGGCAGTCTTGCGCTTGTGGGGCGACATGGTTTTTTCCGGTTCGTTGGTGTCCTTCTTGTTCACGCAAATATTTTTCGTGGCGGCCTTGGGTATGCTAAGTTTGCTTTTTGGCTGGACGGCGGCCAACCCGGGCATTGCCAGCAGTCGCATGATTTTGTTTGTCCCCGGCGGCTTTATATTGGGCGGCCCCACCAGCCCCATTCCCGTATTGGCGGAGTGGGTGCAGTACCTATCGCACATATTCCCCCTTACATGGGAATTTCATTTTGTTCGTGACATTGTGGCGCGGGGGGCTACGGTTGCGGACATCGGCCGCGAGTTTGGCGCGTTTTTGGTGTATTTGGCTGTGGTGTCGATAATTTTCTGCGTGAAATTTTATCGCGCCAAACAGGAATTTATAAAACGAACCAAAAACGAAGAAATAATGCAACAAAAACTCAGCAACATCAGCGCGGCGCATGGTTAAAAACAGCGGGCTTCGGAGCTACGGCGCGAAGTCCGTTTTTGTTTTGGAAAGGAAACCTACTATGAGAAAAAAATATTTTGCGGCCTTTTGGCAGCTTTTTCGCGGTTTTTGGCAATCCGAGGAAAAATGGCGGGCGCGGGGGCTGTTGGCCGTGGTTATCAGCCTTAATTTTGCTTCGGTGTATCTGTTGGTACAGATTAACACATGGTACAACGATTTTTACAACGCTCTGCAAAATTACGAAGAACAGCTCTTTTGGCCTTTGGTGGGCGAGTTCACCGCCTTGGCGTTTGTCTATATAATCATCGCCGTCTACGCCATTTATCTGCGGCAACTTGTGCAGATTAAATGGCGAACGTGGATGACGAAGGAGTATCTTGCCCGTTGGCTTAACAACAGAGTTTATTATCGTATGCAGCTCACGGGCAGCGACACGGATAATCCCGATCAGCGAATATCCGAGGACATCAATCAGTTTGTTAATCTTACCCTTCAGCTTTTGATCGGCTTTTTGAAACAACTGACGACTCTTGCGGCCTTTGGGGTGGTGTTGTGGAATTTGTCCGGCGTGTTCACCGTTCCTTTGGGCAGTTATTCTTTTCAGATTTACGGCTATATGTTTTGGTTCTCCCTTGCTTATTCTACAGTCGGCACGGTCTTTGCTCATTTGGTGGGGCGAAAACTCATCGGCCTTAACTTCGATCAACAGCGTTATGAAGCAGACTTTCGTTTTGGCATGATGCGCCTTAGAGAAAACAGCGAGAGCGTGGCTTTTTACGGCGGCGAAAAAGCGGAGGGCGAAGGGTTTCGCGAAAAATTTGTCGCAGTGATAAAAAATTTCCGCGAGCTTATGAACCGAACGAAACTTCTTAATTTCTACGTCAACGGCTATGCCCAGCTTGCGGTCATTGTCCCCCTTGTCATGGCTGCGCCCCAATATTTTTCCGGGGCTATGGCCTTGGGCGGACTGATGCAAACGGTGTCCGCCTTCGGCCGGGTGCAGGATGCTCTAAGTTACTTTGTGGAGTCCTACGACACCATCGCTCAACTTGCCTCGGTCATTCGCCGTCTTGAGGGCTTCACCGAACACATGGAAGATGCGCAAAACGCAACAAGCGGAATAAAAATCGCCGTCGGCGCAAAAGACGCGCTGACGGCGCAAAACTTAAACATAAACATTCCCACGGGAGAAAATTTGCTTAAAAATTGTTCCGTGGAGTTTTTGCCCAAAGTGCGGTGGCTTGTGACGGGCGCATCAGGTTGCGGTAAAAGCACCCTTCTTCGCGCCTTGGCAGGAATTTGGCCCTTTGGCAGCGGCACGATAAATTTCCCCGCAAAGGGAGAAACTTTGTTCTTGCCGCAAAAGCCCTATTTGCCTTTGGGCAGTTTGCGCCGCGCCATTTACTACCCAAACCCCGAGAGAAGGGACGACGACGAGAATTTGCGGCAAAAATTGCAAAAAGTGGGGCTTGCCCATTTTGCCGAACGGCTTGATGATGTTGACGATTGGAGTCGTATTTTATCCTTGGGGGAACAGCAACGCTTGGCCTTTGTGCGGGTGTTGCTGATAAGGCCGCAAAGATTGATTTTGGACGAAGCCACCAGCGCCCTTGACGAACCCTACGAGAAAGCAATGTACGAATTGTTGCGGGAGGAACTTCCCAACATGAGCATAATAAGCGTGGGGCATCGCTCAACCCTCTTTGCCGCCCACGACGAAAATCTCTCCCTAAAAGGCAACGGCGAATGGACGGCAGCATCCATTACAACGTAATAGTAATAGAGGTTGACTAAACTTTTTGCTGCCGTCCTCTTTAAGCTCTCCCCCAGCCGCTTTGCAGCCTCCCCCTCTAAGAGGGGGATTTTTATATCCTGCGCCCAAAGGCCGCCAAGACTTATTATCCCCACTTGATTTTTTCGGTAAAGTCTGTGATAATACAGGGGTTGTAAAATAAAAAACGGGAGGAAAAAATGGCAGAAGATATAGCAAAAAAACGCGCCGGCTACGGCGCGATATACGCCTTGGCCATAACTCTTCGCCAGTCGGGTTTTCCCATTGACGAAGACGCTTACAAGGAAAAACATAAAGACCTAAAAGACGACAATGTTTCATGGGAAACACTTATAAAACTTGCCAAAGAGCAAAAATATAAAGCAGAACTTCTAAGACCCGCCGCCGAAGAACTGCGGGAAATTCCCCTGCCCGCCATTGTGCGCATGAAAAACGGCGCATGGGCTATGCTTGCCGTGGCCGGGGACGAGTCTGTGTTTTTTTTGGACGTGGAGCAGGATAAGCCTTTGGCGGTGCCCATGGCCACCTTTCTTAAAATATGGAACGGCGAAGTTTTGACCTTGCGGCCGCGCTTAACCATAGCGCAAATTCGCCGCCGCTATAATCTTGATTGGTTCTACAGCGTCATTTTGCACTATAAGCGGCTCTTTGGCGAAGTGCTTTTGGCTTCTCTTTTTTTGCAGAGCATGGGCATTTTGTTGCCGCTTTTTACGCAGGTGGTTGTGGATAAGGTTATCGGCAACGAAGGCTTGTCTACCCTTACGGTGTTGGGCGTTGCCATGGCGGTTTTCGCCGTCGTCCAGTCGGTCTTAAACGGAGTTAGGACTTATATATTAAATCATACCACGACGAAATTGGACGCGATTTTGGGTACAAGGCTCTTTCGGCATCTCATAAGTTTGCCCGTGCCGTATTACGAACACAGGCGCGTGGGCGATACCCTTATGCGAATAGGGGCGTTGGGGAGCGTTCGGGAGTTTTTGACCGGCACAACCCTTACCACCATTTTGGATGCGCTTTTTTCCGTGGTGTTTATCGCCGTAATGTTTTACTACAGCGTGAAACTAACTCTTGTGGCGTTAATCATTGTACCGCTTTTTTTAATTCAAACTTTTTGGGCTATGCCCATTTATCAAAAGAAAATAGATGCGGTATGGCGCACCGGCGCGGCGCGGCAGTCCTTTATCGTGGAGGCCGTAACGGGTATGCAAACGATAAAATCCCTTGCCATAGAGCCGCAGTTTATGCGTAAATGGGAAAAATTCATCTGCCGCTCCATACAAGCAAACTTCGACACCGCCGCCTTTAGCCTTCTCATAAACAGCGGCAACAGCGTCATTCGCACCATTGCCAACCTCGTAATATTGTGGATGGGCGGCTACATGGTTATGGAAGGTCAATTCACATTGGGTCAGCTTATCGCCTTTCAGATGATTTCGGCGCAGGCCATAAACCCGCTCATTACCCTTCTCACCATTTGGCCGAACGCCCAACAAACATTCCTTGCCTTGGAAAGGTTGGGGGATATATTAAAATCTCGGCGCGAGCCTGTTCTTGAGCCATCGCCGCCGGGGCTTTACGTCATTCGCGGCGACATCGAAGTAAAAAACGTGACTTTCCGCTATCGTTTGGACTTGCCCCCCGCCGTCGAAAACGTCAGCTTTTCCATAAAAGCCGGGGAAAAAATCGGCATAGTGGGGCGTTCGGGGAGCGGCAAATCCACCCTTACAAGTTTGATACAGAAAATCTATTTCCCGGAGGCCGGCTCCATAAGCGTTGACGGCACAGACCTGCGGGAAGCGGATTATCCATGGCTTCGTCGGCAAATGGGCGTTGTCATGCAGGACAATTACCTTTTTGACGGTTCTATTCGCGAGAACATCGCCGCCGCCAAACCCGCCGCAAGCATGGAAGAAGTAATGCGGGCGGCGCGGCTTGCGGGGGCGCATGAATTTATATTGGAGCTTGACGAAGGCTACGACACTCGCGTTGGCGAACGCGGCGCAGGGCTTTCGGGCGGCCAGCGACAAAGAATTGCCATAGCTCGCGCCCTTTTAACCGACCCCCGTATACTTATCTTTGACGAGGCCACCAGCGCCCTTGATTACGAATCCGAACGAATTATAATGAAGAATTTGGAGAGCATCGCCGGCGACCGCACTATGATAATTGTGGCGCATCGCTTGGTGACGGTGGCAAAATGCGACAGAATTTTGGTTATAGACCATGGGCATATCGCCGAACAAGGCACTCATGACGAACTTATCGCCTTGGGCGGCATCTACAAAAAACTCTACGACCAACAAGGAGTTACGGTATGACGATAAAAAGATTGTGGGAAAAATTCATCGAAGGCGACCGGGACGAAAAGGAAACGGAATTTTTGCCTTCGATATTGGAAGTGACGGAAACACCGCCGTCGCCGGTGGGCAGGTTGGTGCTTTGGACAATAGTATTGCTCCTTATTGCGGGCGGCATTTGGGCTTTTGTTGGGGAAGTGGACGAGGTTGCCGTGGCCAACGGCAAAGTTATCCCCGTGGGCAAAGTTAAAATCGTCCAGTCCCAAAACAAGGGCGCAATAAAGGAAATTCTCATTAAAGAAGGGGATTATGTGGAAGAAGGCCAGCCCCTTTTGATACTTGACACCACGAAAACCCAAGCGGACGTGGACGGACTAAGAAAACAGGTGGCCTATTACGCCATGACCGTGGATCGCCTTCAGTGCGAAATGTCCGACGAACCCTTTATCCCCCCCGATGATTCCGAGGATTTAGACCAAAAGGATATTGCGGCGCAGGTGCAACTCTACGAATCCCGCCGCCGCAAACTTGAAGCCGACCAAGCAAAAAACGAGGCGGCCATAGAGCAGGAAACTGCGGCCATACAGTCCGCCGAAGCCCAACGGGAAAAATATCTTTCGATGCTTGCCGTTGCCGAAGAAAAGGAGTCGCGCCTTGAGGAACTGTACGCCAGCGACGCCGTGAGTTATTTTCAGCTTTTGGAGGCAAGGGCGACGACTGTTGACTACCGCAAAACCTCCGAAGCCTTAGAGCAAGAAATAGTAAAGGAACAGGGCAAACTTGCCGAGGCCGTTGACATGAAGGCAACCACGGACACCACCTATCGGCAGGAAACCATGACGCAGCTTGTGGAGGCGAAAAAACAACTTAACTCCTATGAAGAGGAACTGAAAAAAGCCACTGAAACCAACGCCCAATCCACAATAACCGCGCCCACCTCCGGGCGAATAAATCAGCTTGGGGTGCATACCGTGGGCGGCGTTGTATCAGAGGGGCAATCCCTTATGATGGTTGTGCCGGAGGACACGGTTATGGAGATAGAAGCCTATGCCGACAACAAGGACATCGGTTTTATCGAAAAGGGGCAAGAAGCGGAAGTGAAAGTGCAAACATTTAACTTCCAAAAATTCGGCATGGTGAAGGCCGAAGTGAGCGAAATAAGCCCCGACGCCATAGAGGACAGGCAAGACCCGGAGAAAAACAATAAATTCCGCCTGTACCTACAGGTGAAGGATGCTCATGACATAACGGTAAGCCCCGGCATGAACGTAACGGCGGAAATAAAAATCAAGAAAAAACGCATCATAGACTTCTTCTTAGACCCCTTCCGTCAGTATAAGAACGAAGCCTTGAGGGAGAGATAAAATGGCGACGGTTGACACGGCTCTTGCCTGTTTGGTGCAGATAGCGGCGCATTTTTCCATTCCCGCCGACATCTCCCAGCTTGAAAGAGCTTACATTGTTGACGAAAATCAGGTAGACACGGTAACTCTACTTACGGCGGCAAAGGACATCGGGCTAAAGACGCGAATTTTTGAAAAAATCGCCCCGGAGCATTTGCAACGGATGCCCATGCCCGGAGTGTGCCGCCTAAAGGATGGGCGTTACGTCGTGGTTCGCGGGGCGAACGACAAACAAGTGTCGGTCTTTGACCCCTTGACCAAGGAGAAGAACATCGTAACGAACCTTTCCCATTTCGCTACAATATGGGAAGGAGAAATAATTCTTTTCACCAAGCGTTTTCGTTTGGAGAAACTTACGGAGAAAGTCGAAGAGTTTGGCTTTTCATGGTTTATTCCCGTGGTTGCCAAGTATAAGCAGTTTTTGCTGAAAGTCCTGTTCATTTCGCTTATACTTCAGCTTTTTGGTTTGGCGACGCCGCTTTTTACGCAGGTCATCATCGACCGCGTGTTGGTGCATCACAGCCTTTCCACCATGGATGTTCTGATAGGCGGCATGATTTTGGTGGCGATTTTCCAAAACTGGATGCTTGCCCTAAGAACCTATCTTTTTGTCAACACCACCAACAAAATCGACGTTACCCTGTCGGCGCATCTTTTCCGCAAGGTGACGGAACTTCCCGCCCGTTATTTTGACAAGTGGCAAGTGGGCGACATTGTGTCGCGCATGGGGGAGCTTGAAACCATTCGCGGCTTTTTGACCGGTTCGTTTTTAACGGTGGTTTTGGACATTGTATTTGCCGTTGTTTACCTTACGGTGATGTTTGTCTACAGTAGCGTCCTAAGCTACATCGTGTGGGCGACCATTCCCCTTTACATAATATTAAACGCCGTCATTGCGCCGATATTTAAGCGGCGCATAAACGAACGGTTTTTGCTGAACGCCGAAACACAGTCTTTTACCATTGAGGCCATAACCGGCGTTCGCACCGTCAAGACCATGGGCGTTGAAACAACTTTTGTCACCCGCTACGAGCAGGTTTTGTCGCGGTACTTAAAAAGCGCGTTGTCGGTGTTAAACCTCTCGAACATTGCCGGTTGTATCGGCCTTTTCCTGCAACAGGCATTTAACTTGGCGATATTGTGGATTGGCGCGTATTACGTCATGAAGAACGATCTTTCGGTGGGTCAGTTAATCGCCTTTCAAATGTTGGCGGGGCAGGTCATTTCGCCGATTTTGCGCCTTGTCAATATGTGGCAACAGTTCCAGCAAATTCGCGTTTCCATGTCTCGCCTTGGGGACATAATGAACGAAAAGAGCGAGCCGGCCTTTAACCCCAACCGCACCACGCTGACGGGGCTTCAAGGGGAAATCGTCTTTGACAACGTGAACTTTCGCTATAAAGCGGACGGAAAAAATGTTTTGTCCGACGTGAAACTTCGCATACCGCCGGGGGCAAAGGTGGGCATTGTCGGCCGTTCCGGCAGCGGCAAGTCTACCATGGCCAAACTTATTCAGCGGCTTTATGTGCCGGACAGCGGCCGCGTCCTAATAGACGGCGTTGACATAGCCCAAGTGGAAACGGCATGGCTAAGGCGGCAAATCGGCGTTGTGTTGCAGGAAAATTTCCTCTTTGCCGGCACAATAAAGGAGAATATCGCCGCTACCAAGCCGAACATCGAAGAAGAAGGCATCCTGCGGGCGGCTGAATTGTCCGGGGCGGCGGAATTTATAGAGGAAATGCCGCAGAAATACGAAACATTCGT
>CAJOQC010000010.1 GCA_905236785.1 uncultured Selenomonadaceae bacterium | reverse complement strand
GGAATGACGCAGTACGCGTGCCCTTCAGGGTATGCCGGAAAAAGACCCGGCAAGGGTGCGGACGAATTATGCAGTGTTTCCTTTATTACCAATTTATAATATTTTCCTCACGCATAAATTTTGCCATTTTGTTGACGCAGTTCATAATGTCGCGGAAATGTTCGGGAGTTAGGGATTGCGGTCCGTCGGAAAGAGCCTTAGCGGGGTTTGGATGCATTTCTGTCATCAATCCGTCTGCGCCGGCGGCTATTGCCGCCAGAGCCATGGGTTTTACCATTCGCCACTTGCCCGTGCCATGGCTTGGGTCAACGATAATCGGCAGGTGAGAAAGATGTTTAACGGCGGCCACCGCGCTGAGGTCTAAAGTGTTGCGGGTGTATGTTTCATAAGTTCTTATGCCGCGTTCGCAAAGAACAACGTCGGCATTTCCCTCGCTCATTATATACTCGGCGGCGTTTAGCCACTCGTCAATCGTGGCGGCCAAGCCGCGTTTTAACAGCACGGGTTTGCCGCATTTGCCCACTTCTTTTAGCAACCCGAAGTTTTGCATATTCCGTGCGCCCACCTGAAGCATATCCGCATATTGGGCGACTAGCTCCACGGCTTCCACCACCGTCACTTCGGTGACGATTTTTAACCCCGTGCGCTCCTTGGCTTTGGCCAAATATTTAAGACCCGTTTCCTCAAGCCCTTGGAAGGAGTATGGAGATGTGCGCGGTTTGTAGGCACCGCCGCGCAAGAATTGCGCCCCCGCCGCTTTTACGATGTCCGCCGCTTCAAAAAGTTGCTCTTTAGATTCCACGGCGCAAGGCCCTGCCATCACCACGGGCGTGCCGTCGCCTATGTTTACTCCATCGACATTGATGATACTTGAAGCCGGATGAAATTCGCGACTGGCCAATTTGTAGCTTTTGGAAATGCTGACCGTGCTTTCAACGCCGTCCATAGCGTCAAATGGTACGGATGCTATGCGGGTTTTGTCGCCGATAACGCCGACTATTTTTTGTGTGGAGCCTTCCATTACTTTGGCACTTAGGCCGTTGGCCTCAATGGCCGCTATCACATTTTCGATGTTTTCCCGATTTGCGTCGGGGTTCATTATGATTACCATGGGTCTACCTCCAAGTATCCTGAGTATCAGTTTGCCGTTATGACTTCAAAAGAGCCTAAGAATTTTAGCCATATACTGCGCCTTTTTACGGCAGCAACGGCTTCTTCTTCGTTTTTGGGGGAGTTTCCCCTTTCGATGTCGAAAAAGAAAATGTAATCCCCCAGCCGTGTGCGGGCGGGGCGCGATTCTATTCGCGTCAAATTAACTTCGCGATGCGCAAATTCTTCCAAAACTTCAAGTAGCGCGCCGGCTTTTCGCCCGTCAATGCGGCATATTACCAATGATTTTTGAGCTTTTTGGTCAAGGGGAAAATCTTTGTTTTCCCTGTTGCGAACTTCAAAAAAACGGGTGCAGTTGGTCGAATTGTCCTCGATGTTTTTGGCCAACACCGAAAGACCATGCAACGCACCGCCGCGCTCGGCGCAAACGGCCGCCGATTTTTTTTCGTCGGCTGCCGTTTCGGCTGCTTTGGCGGTGCTGGAAACTTTTATAATTTGCGCCTTGGGGCAATTTTTCCGCAAGAAGGTGCGGCATTGGGAAATAGGTTGCGGATGTGAATATATACGCCGGATTTGCGCTAAGTCGATGCTTTCTTTGGCCATGAGAGCGTTGTGTACCGGCCAAATGAGCTCCCGCGCAACAACAAGCTTTTCTGAGGCGGCCAAATAATCGAGAGTCACGTTTATTGCGCCCTCAAGGGAATTTTCCACCGGGACGAGAGCGGCGTCCACTTCGTTTTTTTCCGCCGCCAGGAGTGCATCTTCTATTTCCTCGTACTCAGTAAGTTCGTATTCGTCGCTTTTATTTAGATATAGTGCGGCATCTTCGCTGTGAGTTCCTTTTGGCCCTAATATGGCCATTTTTTTTTTCATGGTCAAAGTTCCTTTTGAAGTTTCATAAGTTCCGGGAACAAATCGCCTATGGAGGTCGAAAGTTCTTCTTGAGGTTGCAACAAATCTATAACCGGCTTCATTGTGCGGCGGAACTTTTCTTCGTCCTGCATGAGCGTGAGTATTGCGCCGGTGTTTACCGCGTCGGCCAAGGCGGTATGTTGCGTACCCTCAAAACGGTGATCCATCGCGCCCAAGGCGTGTTTGAGCGACAGGCTGTTGCTAAGCCCCAAGCGATTGTCAAATTCCTTTTGCAAATCAACCCATCTGCCGACGAAAAGCGATATGTCAAAGTCCTTCATTTTTACGCGACATTCGCTTTTAAGTTGGTACATATCGGACATACTCCACGAATAGAGGGTAACGTCCTTGCCGTCTGTTATGCCTGTCCAGTCCATGAACTTCGGAAATTCGACGGCAAAATCCTCTTTGTCCGCGACTTTTTCCTCGGTTATGCCCGTGAGCTTGGTTATATGTTTTTTTATCGCGCCGTAACCGGGTTTTACATAGCACTGAAAATCGTCAATGCGAGCGTAATGTTCATCCAGTTTCACCGCGCCTATTTCTATTACTTCGTCGTTCAGTTGCCGCCTGATGTCGCGAAATTCGCGTCCTACAGGGTTCATCTCCAAATCAACGACTATATGATGCATATTATCCCCGCTTTGTTTTTTTATTTTAACGCCTTATTTTACAATGAAAATTAGTTTTCTTCAACGAGTTTCCCGCAAATTTTCGCCATAAAATTTTTAGAGGTTGCCTTTACTCAAAAAAGATTATTCCGTCATCTTTTAAGGCTTGGCGCAAATTTTGCATAAAAATTTTTCCCGGATCTATTTTTTGCGAG
>CAJOQC010000009.1 GCA_905236785.1 uncultured Selenomonadaceae bacterium | reverse complement strand
CTGCCTTGCCTTCCAAGGCCGTTGTGTTTTTTTATATTCAAAATCCGCTTTTTGCTCCTTATCGGTAAATTCTTTCGAATTATGCAAAATGCCGATTGTCGAAATCTTTTTGACCGCGCTTTTTGGCGTTTCGCGCCGTGTTTTGTTTCTCCGGCGCATTGTAACCGCAGATGCAGGAAAAAACGCCGTCGGCTCGCTTGCCGACCTTGCCGCAATTACTGCATTCGTCGGCGATACCCTTGCCGTTCACTTCCACCAATTCTATGGAATGTTCGCGACATTTGAGGGTCAGTTGCTTGCGGATATAACCCCTTTGCCATTTGCTTAACGCATAATTGATGTTTTTTTCGCCAAAACGCTTGTTCCCCGCCGGAAATTTCATGATATACAAGACGCAAGGTTTCTCGTTTTTCAACAAGCGGTTTATTTCGCGGTTTATATAGGAATGTAGGTTGCTTTCCCGACGGCGTTTTTCGGCAAAATATTTTTTCCTGCCGGGATTGGCCGCCACATTCTTTTGATATTTCGTAAGCTCGGCCCGAAGCCATTCGGCATATTCCCGATGATAGCGGGAAATATCTTCGCCGTAGGTGTTCCCGTTGTCGGCGGTGAGCATAATCGTCATGCCCATGGCCAAACCGACGCGAGCGGTATAATCGGCGTGTTTCTTCACCCGCACCTCGATGGGGGCTTGGATGACCACGCCGCCTTCTTCGGGGATAAGCTTAATCTCAAGCTGACGCGAATAAACATTGTTGTCGGTAAGGGGAATAAAAACCCGTTGCCGCCGTTCTTTGGCGGAGAGATAAATGCCATGGTCGCCGTAGCGATAACCGTCGTTGCCGACCGAAAACCTGTCGGCGACATCGGTGTTCAGCTTGGCATGGACTTGGCGCACCTTGCGCCTGAGGTAATTGTCCAAGCGGCGGGTATCCGCCGAAACGGCCAAGGCCTGATAGTGTTTCTCCATCTTCGGTTTAAGTTTCGGCGTTTCATAATTGAGTACGGCGCGGAACACGGCATCGATGCTCAAGACAAAGAGCAGGTAGTGCTTATCGTCTTCGGAAAAATTTTTGTTTCGCCGCGCCATTTTGCCGACGAGGGATTTTTCTCTGTCCCAAAGATTGCGAATATCCGCAAGGGCTTCAAATACGGCCAAGTAAAAGTAGGCGCAGGGCAGATTCAAAACTTTTCGCAAGCCGGTCTTCGTCATCTCGTTTTGCACGGTGTAACCGGGATAGAGTTTCTCAAGACTCTTAACGCCGCCGTAACGCTCGTAGACGTAATTTTTTACTTTCCGATAATCGGCGGCAATCGCCAAAAGTTTATTCATAACCTCTTGGGGAATCGGCGCGGCATTGTATTGTCGCGCCGTCTTGGTAATCGTTCCCTTTGGTTCGTCGGCCATAACTTCGTCCCAATCGCCTTAATCCGCAATTTTAGTTGACACTATCCACTTTCTTATCGTGGAATAGTATATTCCACGATAAAGTTTCGGAAGCCGCATGGACAGTGGGATTATTTTTTTAAAAAAGCGTTTGCCCAAATTTTTGCCCACTTAAAAATTTTTTAAACGGTTCGACGGAACCCTTGTCAAGCCGCATTGATATTAGCGCGAAGGCGATTCCGATTTGCCCAAATTTTTGCCCACTTAAAAAAAGTTTAAATTTTCCTTGACTTTTTGATATCGCTTTAATAATTTTATTTGTCGGCAATAAATCGGCTTTTGAATAATACATCTCGAAATTTAATGGTTTTTATTTTTATCGCCGGCGGAGATTTTCGCCATGCTTTTTTTCTTCATTTCAAACGTAGGGTGAACGTAGGAATCAAGGGTAATCTGAATATTGGAGTGTCCCAAAATTGCGCTCAGGCACTTTACGTCAACTCCGGCTTCGATGCTGTTTGTGGCAAAGGTATGGCGAAGTATATGAAATTTTATCGGTTTAATGTCGCAAGCCATAAGAATTTTCTTGAAGTGATATTGCACCGTGCGCGGCTCGACGATTTGATCGACGTTATTGGCCAAAAAATATTGTTCCGGGTTGTGTTCGCCTGCAATCACATCGTAAACATCTTCGGGCAGGGGAATTTTTCTTATGCTGCCGAAACTTTTCGGCGTACCGACGGTAACCTTCGTTTTAGCGTTTTCTTCATTATTATTGCTTATTCTCTGCAAAGTCCTTTTGATGCTTACGCTTTTTTCCTCCGGCGATATGTCGCCCCAGCGAAGACCGCATAACTCGCCTATGCGTATGCCCGTTTTAAGCGATAAATAGATGCCCAAGTTTATGGGCGTGGGGTTGGAAATAACATAATCAATCAGCCTATGTTGCTCTGTTTTGCTCAAAACCTCGATATGTCGACCGGACGTTTTTATGTCTGTCCCGCCTGTCGTAAAGTTCACGACGTAGCCGTTATTTTCGGCGTAAGCTTTTATGAGGTTGAGTATGTTCATAATTGTCAATGCCGTACTGCGAGACAAGCAAACGCCGTCCTTGTCGATACTTGTAAGATGACAACCGAACATGGCCACGTCAAGACTGGTTATTTCGTTTATGAGTTTTTCGCCGAAATAAGGAAGAAGATAGCTGTCGCATAAACGGTTATATTTGGCAATGGTGGAGGGCTTGCGAATCAGGCCGTAATGTTTCAGCCATTTTTTTACGACTGTTCGGAACAATATCCGCTCACGTTCGGCGGATATGATATCTTCATTTCGCTTTTGGCGTTTGGCCTCTGCCTTGGCTTGGGCTTCGTTCAAAGTTTTGCCGAGGCCGTAAACCCATTCATATTTGCCGTCGGGCTTGCGCCCGACAATAATTCTTATTTCGTAACGCCCGTCTTTGCGTCGATAAGTATTTGCGCCGAGTTTACACATAAAATATACTCCTTTCGAAAACAGCCGTGAAAATTTTACGGTCAAGCCCTTGACACGAGGAAAAATATAGTGTATCATTTTTTCGCAAGGGAAGGCATATATTTTTGTGTGGGTAAAAACTCGATAAAACTTTATCGTGGAATATACTATTCCACGATAATTTTCACGATACGAAAAAAAAATTCACCGCAGGAATCGGCGATGACAAAGACAGAATTACGTTTCCCGGCGTAACCGAGAGTGGTATAATGTTTTTTTGCGAGTATAAATAAATCTTACCGTCTAGGGTGTGTTGATTAATTCGCTCTGTCCGTCTTGCCGCGCCTTTTCGCG
>CAJOQC010000008.1 GCA_905236785.1 uncultured Selenomonadaceae bacterium | reverse complement strand
GCGAAGGATTATATATTGGAGCTTGGCTCCGGCGAATTTATCCCGGGTTTTGAAGATCAGCTCTTGGGGCTTAAAGTCGGCGACGAAAAAGAGGTAAACGTGACTTTCCCCGAAGATTACCACGAGGAGACCCTAAAGGGCAAGCCCGCCCTCTTTAAGTGCAAAGTCAACGCCTTGCGCATAAGGGAGCTTCCCGAACTTAACGACGAATTTGCCAAAAAAGCCGCCAAAGTCGATACCGTGGAAGAGTGGAAAAAGACGGTAAAAGATCGCTTGACCCGCATGGAGGAAACAAAAGCCCTCAACGAACAGGCCCAAGCCGGCGTGGAAAAAGCCGCCGAAAACATCACCGTCAATATCCCCGGCGGCATGATTGAGGACGAAATAGACCGCATAATGAACGAGCTTGCCCTAAACCTTGAGCAACAGGGCATTAACTTTGACGAATATCTTGAGTCCATAAACAGCGACGCGGGGCAACTTCGCGAAGGGCAACGGACTCAGGCAGAAAAGAACGTCCGCACCAACCTAATGCTTGAAGAGGTGGCAAAGGCGGAAGACATAACCGTAACCCCCCAAGACCGCGCCATGGAAATCCTCATGATGGCCATGACCTATAACGCCAAGCCCCAAGAAATCAACAAGATAATCAGAAAACAGGGCATCGAAGCCGAGCGCAACCTTCAACAGACCATCTTGCGGAAGAAAACAGCCCGCTTTATAATCGACAACATCGAAGGACGCAAAAAGGCCGACGAAGATAAGCCCGCCGAAAACAGCGAACAAGCAAAAGAAAATTCGTAAAATTTTATCGAGGTACTTGCATAATGAGTTATTATGTACCTATCGTTGTGGAACGCTCAAGCCATGGCGAGCGTTCCTACGACATATATTCGCGCCTCCTAAAGGACCGCATCATTTTTTTGGGCGGTCCAATAAACGACGACGTGGCAAACGCCGTGGTGGCGCAGCTTTTGTTCCTTGAATCCGAAGACCCGGACAAGGATATTTACCTCTACATCAACAGCCCCGGCGGCGTTGTGACGGCAGGGCTTGCCATTTACGACACCATGCAGTACATAAAGCCCGATGTTTCCACCATTTGCATAGGCCAAGCCGCCAGCATGGGGTCTCTTCTTTTGGCGGCGGGGGCAAAAGGCAAACGCTACGCCCTGCCCTTGGCGCGGATTATGATTCATCAGCCCTTGGGCGGCGCACAGGGGCAGTCCACCGACATCCAAATACAGGCGCGGGAAATTTTGCGCCTTCGGGAAGTCGGCAACGACATACTTGTTAAGCACACGGGGCAGAACCGCGACAAAATCGTGGCCGACACCGAGCGGGACAATTTTATGAGCCCCGAAGAAGCCAAAGCCTACGGGATTATCGACGAAGTAATCACCCGCAAGGGCAAAGACGACGAAAAAGACGACAACAAAAAGTTCTCGAAGGAGAATGAATGATGATTAAGTTCGGGGAAGGCAAACAGCACCACATGACCTGCTCGTTCTGCGGAAAAACCCAAGACCAAGTGCGAAAGCTGATCGCAGGTCCGGGGGTGTATATTTGCGACGAGTGTTTGGAGCTTTGCAACGACATAATCGACGAAGAGCTTGAGGGCGAAGTTGAATTTGAAATGAAAGCCGTCCCCAAGCCCAAAGAAATTCGTGCCTTCCTTGACCAGTACGTCGTGGGGCAGGAAGAGGCAAAAAAGACTTTGTCGGTTGCGGTTTACAACCATTATAAGCGCATAAACGTGCCGGCGCCGCGACGTAACGGCGTAGAACTGCAAAAATCGAACATTTTGATGATTGGCCCTACGGGCAGCGGCAAGACCCTGTTGGCGCAAACCTTAGCCAGGTTTCTTAACGTACCCTTTGCCGTGGCGGATGCCACGGGCATAACCGAGGCCGGCTATGTGGGCGAAGATGTGGAAAGCATCCTCTATCGGCTCTATCAAAACGCCGAGTATGACGTGGAAAAAGCCGAGCGGGGCATAATTTACGTTGACGAAATTGATAAAATTGCCAGAAGATCGGAATCCGGCTCATTGACCCGGGACGTATCCGGGGAAGGCGTGCAACAAGGTTTGCTGAAAATCCTTGAAGGCACGGTGGCTTCTGTACCCGTTGGGGGCGGCAGGAAACACCCTCATCAGGAATTGCTCCAAATGAACACCAATAACATTCTCTTTATCTGCGGCGGCGCTTTCGACGGCCTCGACAAGGTTATCGAGAACCGTTTGGGGCAGAGCCGCTTAGGGTTCGGCGCGGAGGTAAAAACAAAAAAACACCGTGAAGAAAACGTGGGCAAGGTCTTGGCGCAGGTTTTGCCGGAGGATTTGCTGAAAAACGGGCTTATCCCCGAATTTATCGGCCGTTTGCCCGTGACCGTGACCCTTGACCCCTTGAGCGAAGATATGATGATTGACATACTGACCCAACCCAAAAACGCGCTTATTAAGCAGTATCAGCGCATGATGGAAATGGACGGCGTGAAACTCTCCTTCGAGGATGATGCCGTGCGGCTTATCGCCCAAGAAGCCATGAAGCACAAAACCGGGGCGCGGGGCTTGCGGGCGGTTTTAGAAAAGCTCCTTCGCAACGTAATGTACGAAGTGCCTTCCATAGAGGGGGTTACGGCGTGTCGCGTCACCCGCGAAGTCGTCACCGAACACAAAGACCCGGTGATTACCATTGACCCCAAAAAGGTCAAACGGGCTATTGCCGGATAAATGCTATACCGACGCTGCCGAAATATCCGGCGGCGTTTTTTTCAAGGAGTAATTGACATGGCAGAATTAAGGACATTGCCCTTATTGCCCCTGCAGGGGCTGATTGTCTTTCCTTATATGATAATCCACCTTGACGTAATGCGCGAGCGGTCGGCGGCGGCCATTGACGAGGCGATGCTCAAAGACAAAAAAATCATGCTCGTGGCGCAGATAAAAGACGAAACGGAAAACCCCGGCGAAAAGGATATTCATAAAATCGGCACGCTGGCGGAGATACGGCAAATTTTTAAGCTTCCCGGCGGCGCAATTCGCGTCCTGGTGGAGGGCCTCCATCGCGCCACGGTGGAAAACTACCGCGAACTTGAACGCTATGCCGAAGTGGACATAACGGAACACACAGACCCCATAGATGAGTCCATGCAAATGGAGGCCTTGACCCGCGCCGTGGCGCATGAGTTTGAAGAGTGGGTGAAACTTTCTAAGCGCATCCCCGCCGAAGCGCTTATTTCCGTCACCATTTTGGACGACGCAGGCAGGCTGGCCGACCTTATAGCAGGGCATCTGAACCTAAAACAGGACGTGCGACAGGAGCTTTTGGAGAAAATCGACGTTAAAGAACGCCTTGAAAAAATGTACGAAGTCTTGGCGCGGGAACTCGAAATTTTGGAAATGGAGCATAAAATCGGGGCGCGGGTTCATGAGCAAATGGAGAAAATCCAAAAGGAATATTACCTCCGCGAACAGCTAAAGGCCATTCACATCGAGCTTGGGGACGACGACAAGGCGGACATCGACGATTACCGCAGCCGTTTGGAAAAAGAAAAATTCCCCGCCCATGTAAAGGCCGCCGCCGAAAAGGAATTGGCGCGGATGGACAAACTTGCGGCCATGTCCCCGGAGGCGGGCATAATTCGCACCTATCTTGACTGCATTTTTGAACTCCCGTGGGAAAAGACCACCGAAAAGGACGTGTCCATAGAGGAAGCGCAAAAAATCTTGGATCGCGACCACTACGGGCTGACAAAGGTGAAAGAGCGCATTTTGGATTTTTTGGCGGTTCACAGCTTGGCCAAGGACAAAAGCGCGCCCATACTTTGCCTTGTGGGGCCGCCGGGGGTGGGCAAAACTTCCCTTGCCGAGTCCGTGGCGCGGGCCACGGGCAGAAAGTTTGTCCGCGCCTCCTTGGGGGGCATCCGCGACGAAGCGGAAATTCGCGGCCATCGCCGCACCTATGTGGGGGCATTGCCCGGGCGCATCATAGAAGGCATCCGCCGCGCCGGCACGAAAAACCCGGTGTTCCTGCTGGACGAGGTGGACAAACTTAACCAAGAATATCGCGGCGACCCTTCGGCTGCGCTGCTGGAGGTCTTAGACCCGGCGCAAAATTCCACTTTTGTGGATCATTATGTGGATTTGGCCTTCGACCTTTCAAAGGTTTTTTGGATAGTCACCGCCAACGACCTTTCCGCCGTGCCGCGCCCCCTGCGGGACAGAATGGAGATAATAACCCTCGTAAGCTACACGGAGATTGAGAAAAACGAAATTGCCCGCCGCCACCTTATCGCCCGTCAACGGGAGAAAAACGGCCTAAAGTCGAAGGATATTGCCTTCGGCGCAGGGGTAATCGAAAAAATCATCGCCGAATACACGAAGGAAGCCGGCGTTCGCGAGCTTGAACGGGTAATCGGCCAAGTATGCCGCAAGGCGGCGCGAAAAATCGTGGAAGGGAAAGCCGCCGCCGTCCGCGTGACGAAGAAAAACCTTACGGAATTTTTGGAAAAGCCAAAATACATCGGGCAAAAAGCCGTCAAAAAGCCGCAGGTGGGCGTATCCACGGGCATGGCTTGGACGCAGGTGGGCGGCGACATTTTGCCCACGGAAGCCACGGTGCTGAAAGGAAAAGGAAAACTTATCCTTACGGGGCAACTTGGGGACGTAATGCAAGAATCCGCCAAAGCGGGGCTTAGTTACATCAGAAGCCGCACGGACAAACTTTCCATTGACGAAGATTTTTACGAAAAATACGACATTCACATTCACCTGCCCGAAGGCGCAATACCCAAGGACGGCCCGTCGGCGGGCATCACCATGGCGACGGCCATGATATCCGCCCTCACCAACAAGAAAGTCCGAAACGACGTGGCCATGACCGGCGAAATCACCCTGCGGGGCAATGTCCTCCCCATCGGCGGGCTGAAGGAAAAAGTTTTGGCGGCCTACCGCGAGGGTATGCACACCATTATCCTCCCCAAGGAAAACGAGCGGGACATCGAGGATATTCCCGAATGTGTCCGCGAGAAACTGCAATTTGTCCCTGTGGAGAGCATGGACGAAGTGTTGGAAACGGCGTTGATGAACCATGAATGAACCCATTGTCAATGTCGTTGGCGCAAAATTTGTGACCTCGGCGGTACAAAAAGACCAATACCCCGCGTTGGAACTCTCGGAAATAGTCTTTGCGGGGCGATCCAACGTGGGCAAGTCCTCCCTGATAAACTCCCTCACCAATCATCGCGGCTTGGCGCAGGTTTCGGGGACGCCGGGGCGCACCCGCACGGTGAATTTTTTTGAAGTGGGGCTAAAGCGGGGCGATGCACGGCAAAAATTTTACCTCGTGGATTTGCCGGGCTACGGCTACGCCAAAACCGGCAAGGCGAATTTGAAAGAATGGAGCAAATTCACCGAAGAATACTTAACTTCAAGCAAACGCATCAAATTCGTGGTTTTGCTCTTGGATATTCGCCGCGACCTTACGAATTTGGACGCAAATATGTTCGCTTGGCTTCTTTCCCACAACCTCCCCGTCCTCCCCGTGGTCACAAAAAGCGACAAACTGGGCAAACAAGCAGGGAAAAAACAAACCGAGGCCATAAAAACGGCTCTTGCCGAGAAAAACAACATAAACCCCCAAGAACTTGATATTCTCGCTTATTCATCATTAAAAAATGAAGGCCGTTCAGATTTGCTTGACACGATCTTCCGCTCTTTGTTATAATTGTCTGAAAGTGAACGATATTCATTTTTCCAAAATGAACAAACAAATGTGTATTATATGCGGGAGAAATTGCCATGACAGAGATAAGCGAATTTGACAAGAGGCTTCTTAATCTTTTGCAGACAAATTTGCCTGTGTGCAGCCGTCCTTTTGCCGATTTGGCGGAAAAATTAAACAGCACGGAGGAAAATGTCCTCAGTCGGGTGAAAGAATTAAAGGCCGCCGGTTTCCTGCGTCGCATCGGCACGTTTTTTGATTCTTCAAGCCTTGGCTACGAAGGGACATTGGTGGCCTTACAGGTGAACCCCGCCGCCCTTCCCACGGTGGCCGCCGCCGTCAACACCTACCCCGGCGCAACTCATAATTACGAGCGGGAGGGGCGGTATAATCTGTGGTTTACCCTGCTGACGCCGGATAAGAGCAAAGAGGAGGAAATTTTGGGGAAAATTCGCTCCCTGGACGGCGTTGATGATATGCTGAACCTAAAAGCCAACAAAAAATACAAAATAAATGTGCAGTTTAGGCTGTGAGGCGCGGTACTATGAGCTTAAATGCCGTTGACAAGGCGGTTGTTCGCGCTTTGCAGGGGGATTTCCCCTTGGTGGCGGAGCCTTATCGCCTTTTGGCCGAAAGCGTGGGGCTGACGGAGGAGGAATTTTTGGCGCGGGTGAAAACAATGGCCGCCGAAAAAAAAATCCGCAAAATGGGCGCGGTGTTGCGACATCGCGAAGTTGGTTTCAATGCCAATGCTCTGTGCGCGTGGTGCGTCCCGCCCGATAACTTAGATGCCGCCGCGCAGGTTATGAGTTCGCACGCGGCAGTTTCGCACTGCTACGACAGGACACCCGCCCCGAATTGGAACTATAATCTGTACACGATGATTCACGCCAAGACGCGTTCGGAGTGCGAGACGATTATCAATGAGCTGGCGGCTTTGGTCGGCGTCGACGATTACAAAATCCTCTACACCAAGCGCGAGTGGAAAAAGACGGGCATGAAATATTTTTGCGAATGACGGAGCGATTTTAGTTTCAAAGGGTGGTGTTGCTCTGTGAAAAAATTTCTGGTCGCGGCACTGATTGGTTTGCTGATTCATTTGCCCGCCGCCGCCAAAGTTGAAGTCTATGAGGGTACTGATGAATATTACGTTTTGGGCGCGGTGGAGAACATCAACGTGGCGCGTGAACGTGCGCGAGAAAAAGCCCTGCGCGTCGCCCGTGAAAAGGCAGGCATTTACCTGCACACCGTCAGCAAGGTTGTCAACATGAAGCTGATTGACGACGAAATTATTTCCTTGGCGAGCGGTGTCCTGCGCGTCCTCGATACTGGCTACGAAACTGTTCAGTTGCCGGACACAGAAGGCTACTTGGTTCGTGCGACGGTAAAGGCGGAAATCGATACGGGCGAACTTGAAACGTTTTTGCTGAAAGACGAAGAGGAAATGTCCCGAATCATCGCTGGCGAAAGGGCGGCACGTCTGCAGGAGGAACGACAGGCGCAACTAATCGAGACGCTCAAGCAACGATACGCGGCAGCCACAACGCCCGAAGAACGTGACGCTATAGCCGCTAAAATCGTCGGGGAGGACAATGTTTTCCTGTCGAATTTGAAACTGCGCGAGGGCAACAAGCTCCGTGACGAAGGCAACTATAAGCAGGCGGCGAAATTTTTCACCGAGGCGATTGAACTGAATCCCGCGAACATTTTGGCATGGAACAATCGCGGGTGGGCTTACGTCGAACAGCGGCGTTACGATAAGGCTTTGGCGGACTTCGATAAAGTTGTCGAGCTCAAGCCCGATTCGGAGCTGGCGTATTTCGGGCGCGGTCGGGTTTACAATCAGCAGGGCAAATACGAGGCGGCAATCAGGGAATACGACAAGGGGCTTGCGATAAATCCAAAGTATGCCATTGCGTGGAACAATCGTGGCACGGCTAAGTCGTGGCTGAATCGAATGACCGAGGCGATTGCCGATTACGACAAAGCTATCGCGCTCAAGCCCAATTATGCTAGGGCTTACGAAAATCGCGGCAAGGCGTACATTGCGCTGGGCGACTATGACCGAGCCGCCGCTGACCGTGACCGCGCCGAGCATATCAAGTGGTCGAACGAGCACGCCGACAAGATTATCGAGCAAGCTTTGGCTCTCAACGAGCGCGGCAAATTCAAAGCGGCTCTGAAACTTTTGGACGACGCCGCCAAACTTTATCCCGATAATCAGTTCGTTTTCGTCAATCGCGGCACCATTTACAACGACCACCTGCACGATTACGACGCGGCTATTGCCGACTACAACAGGACGATTAAAATCAACGCGCAATTTTCTTGGCCATATCACAATCGGGCGGTGGCTTACGGGCGGCTCAAGCGTTGGGAGGACGCCGTTGTCGATTACGGGCGGGCGATTGACTTAGATCCGAATTACGCCAGTGCTTACAACGGGCGGGCGTGGTCTTACTGTCAAATCGGGCAATACGAGGCGGCTCTTGTCGACGCCAATAAAGCTCTCAGTCTCAAGCCCAACGAGGCGAATTATTTGGATACCCGCGCCTGTGCCTACATTGGCTTGAAACGTTACCGCGACGCGCTTGCCGATTTGGATAAGGCGATTGTGCTTTCGCCCGAAGGCTGGCTTTACTTTCGACGCGGCGAGCTTTACCGTTTGATAGGCGACGAAGCAAAGGCTCAAGCCGATTTCGACAAAGCCAGACGGCTGGGCTACGATAAATGAACCTGCGCGGAGTCAATAAAAAATCCCGTCAACATGGACGGGAAATTTTTTTGTCCGAAAAAGATTTTAAGCGGTCTGCCAAGATTTGTTCGCGTGATTGTAACGGTAAGCGGAGCCGTCAGCCAAGGTGAACGCCGCGCTCAAAGTGTCCGCGCTCTGCACGAAGACAACGTTGCCCGTATTGAACGCCACAGCAACTTCTCTGTCGTTTTGCGCAGTTGCAATTACGTCGCTCAAAGTCGCGTCGTTCAAATGCACGGTGTCAGCGGACGAGGCGTTAAGGAAGATATCCGCGCCCTGATTCTTCCCGCCGATAAAAATATCAGTGCCGTTGCCGCCGACCAAAGTGTCCGATTCAGTGTCCGAGCCGCCCCAAAGTTGCGAGCCGCCGTCGCCCGCGTAAATGACATCTGCGCCCGTCGAGCCTTTGAAGATTTCGACACCCGTGAGCCCTCTGCCGTCAATCACACCCGCCGAGGTCGCCGCGCAGGCTTTCACGAAATCGTTGCCCGCACCGTCGCTAATGTCGATAACTTTATCCATAGCGTTTTGGATGACCAATGCGCCCGTCGTCGAGCCCGCGAAGAAATTGCCCGCGTCGTCGTAGTAAGCATTCGTGTAAGTGGCGGCGAAGGTGATTTTGTCGCCCGACGTGTAGTCCGTGATAACTTGATTGCCGCCCGTGTAGACGTTCGGATTTTCGGGTACGGTTTCGGTCTGCCAAGATTTATTCGCATGGTTGTAGCGATAGGTCGAGCCGTCAGCGAGCAGGAACGCCGCGCTTAAAGTGTCCGCGCTTTGGACTGCGATAACGTTGCCCGTGTTGAACGCAATGGCAATTACGCCGTCGTTTTCTTCCGTGGCGGTCACGTCGCTTAAAATCGCGTCGTTCAAATGCACGGTGTCAGCAGTCGAGGCGTTGAGGAAAATATCCGCGCCTTGATTTTTCCCGCCGATAAAAATGTCAGTGCCGTTGCCGCCAACCAAAGTATCTGATTCAGCGTCCGCACCGCCCCAAAGTTGCGAGCCGTTGTTGCCCGAATAAATCACGTCCGCGCCCGCCGAGCCGTTAAAGACTTCAAAGCCCGCAAGTGTTCTGCCGTCGATGACACCTGCCGCCGTCGCCGCGTAAGCTTTCACGAAATCGTTACCCGCGCCGTCGTTTATGTCGAGCATTCTGTTGGTGGCGTCCTGAATGACCAGAGCCCCCGTCGGCGAGCCGAAGTAAAAATTGCCCGCGCTGTCGACGAACGCGCCCGTGTATGTCGTAGCGAAAAGAATTTCGGTGTTCGAGTCGTAGCTGTCGACTACTTGATTGCCGCCCGTGTAAACGATTCGATTGACGTTGGAAGTCGTTGCCGCGGACAAATCGAAGCCAATGGTAGTTATCTCCGAGGAAGTAGTCCGTCCGCGTCTGTAGGCGTTGCTGTAGCTGTTTTCAGAGGAATTGTTCGTGCCCGAAGATCCGCTTGCCGACTTGTCGCCCGAAGCGTCGCTTTCTCTGCCCTCGTC
>CAJOQC010000007.1 GCA_905236785.1 uncultured Selenomonadaceae bacterium | reverse complement strand
TTGGGATTCCTGCCTCCCCTGAAAGGGGAGGTGCCCGCAGGGCGGAGGGGTTCAGACGAAAAATGGAGTTTTTAGAGGTTGCCTTAACTTGGTTGAACATCAACATCTTTCATGCCAACGTAACCTATTTTAAGCTCGTTTAGTTTCATTTGCGTATCTCGCAGCGAGGTTTTAAGCTCCCGCGCATATTCCGTGCGAAAATCATTCGCCGTCTCCCGCTCGGAAAAAAAGAGCCGCATATCAAGTTGCAAACCGTCATACACGCGACAGGTAAGATCGACCGCGCCTATGTTGTCGGTAAGCACGCATATTCTAAGCCATGTTTCTTTGCGCGGCTCGCCCGTGTCGCGGTCAAATCCGTCTTCGTCGTAAACATGAATATATGACGGATAGGATTTTTCGTTTTCCCCCATAAAAAGCGGCAATATGAAATTCATGGAACGCCCACGTTGCACCGCAGAATTTTCCCCGCCCATTGAATTTCGCATGGACAAAGCAAAATCGGCCACTTCCTTGCCGGCTTTTTTTAATTGCCGCGCCGTCATTTTCTTCGCCACCACTATGTCGCAAAGTTGCATAAACGCCCACAATTTCGGCAATTCCGGCATATTTTGCTGAATGGCGGCTTGATGCACCGTTGTGGGCACATTCTGTTGGCAAATTCTAAGGAGCGTTTGAAGTTGCCGCGCCTCTTTGTCGCTCATAACCGTTTCGCCGCCGTTAAACGTCTGCAACAGATGCGCATCCTCCGGCGTTAATTGGGCGTTTTTAAGCAAAAACTGCGCCACGCTTTTCATGGTGTCCATGGTTTGAGGCGTATTTTGCAAAGGTTGCGCCATCATCTGCGCCTTGGCTTGGCGTACTTCATAAGTTGAAATGGGCTGACCCGACGGCGTTTGTCGCATGGTCGTGTTTTGATTTTGCGGTTCGGCGCGATTTTGCGCGTTGCCCTCCGCTGTTGCGGAGTTTTGCCCTTGAGTGCCGGGGGTGTTGTTCAAATTCGTCGAGTTCGGCTGGTTGGGGGTATTGGCGGTCGGTTGCCCCTGGGCGTTTCCCGACATATTCGCCGAGGCCGACGAGTTTTGCCCCGCAATCGTTTGATTTTGTTGCCCGGTGGGGGGCTGTTGCGCATTGGTTTGCGATTGGGATTGGGGTGACGGTGATTGAGTTTGCGGTTGCGCCTGTTGAGAAGTCTGCGTCTGTTGCGGCTGATTTGCCGAAGTTTGTTGTGTTTGGTTTTGCCCTGTTTGCGTTTGTTGTTGGGTGTTTCCTTGGGGTTGTTGGGTGTTACCTTGTGGTTGTTGGGTGTTTCCTTGGGGGGCAGTCGGTTGTTTTTGAGGCTGCGGTTGGTTTTGCTGAGTTAATTGTTCCGATGTTTGTTGCGGTTGCCCCGGCGCAGAATTTTGATTTTGCGCCTGTTGAGGTGTGTTTTGCGATTGTCCGGTTGCGTTTTGCCCCTGCGGCTGATTTTGCGTCTGTTGGGGCGCGTTTTGATTTGGCGTTTGTTGCGGTCGATTCGCCGCATTATTTTGCCCCGCTTGGGGCTGATTCGTTTGCGCTTGCTGATTCGCCTGTTGATTTTGCGCAGTTTGTTGGGGTTGACCTTCCTGTTGGGTTTGGCCTTCGGCGGCTTGTTTTGGCATAAAGTATTGCACAAGTTGCTTTAGGAAGCCCAGGGCATCGGAGTCGCCCACAGGTTGCGCGGCGGTTGCGGATGCACCCTGCATTCCCGCCAACAAAAGTTGCAAAGTCGCGCTCAAGTCTTCAAGGGAAATTTTCGTGTCCAAAAGTTCAAAAGCGGTTTTATTCAACAGCACCGGCGAAAGTTGCGCTCCTTCCGAGTCGGTGACATAGGCTTTTAAGTTGGTCAAAAGGGCTTGCAAATTGTCGCTTATCTCAAGGGAGAACCCCTTTTCCGTGAGCGCGCCAAGTTGCGTCAGCATCCTTGAAAAAGCCGTAAGCTGCTCAAGGGAAAAACGTTGGCTTTCAAGCGTACTGCCGATGCCTTGGGATAAGGTTTCTTCCACGGAAAAAGCCTGACGCATAATGTTTTGCACGATTTTTTGCAAATCTTGGGGCATTTTCTCCATGCCTGCGTCTTGAGTCGTGCCAATTTTTGAAAGTATGCTCGATAAATCATTGATGGCCGTTTTTAACGATACGTTTGTTTGGGGCGTAAAACCCGATGAGCCGCTACCGTCGCCGCGCCTTGATACACCCTCGGTACTTGGTGCCTGTGGGCGTTCTATCGGTCGTATGCCGACGGGATTTGTTTGAAGTGGCACAAAAATCACCTCGTTTGGTCAAATTTCATATCTTTTATGGGGGCAAAGGTCATTCTGTGAATGGAGCAAGGGCCGTATTTTTCTATTGCCGCCATGTGTTCCTTCGTTCCGTAGCCCTTATGTTTGGCAAAACCGTATTGGGGATACTTCTTGTCGTATTCATCCATAAGTTTGTCCCTTTTCACCTTCGCAACTATGGAGGCGGCGGCGATTGAAGCCGACAGTGCGTCGCCGTGGACAACAGATTGCCATGGCATGGTCAAATCGGGCAATTTCACCGCGTCCGACAAAACGGCCTCCGGCTTGATTTCGGTTAAGATTTCGTACATAGCCCCCATTACCGCTTGGGCAATGTTTACCCTGTCGATTTCCTCGGCCGAAACGAATTTGTGGCTCACTGCCACGGCTTTTTCCATGATTTCTTCGTAAATATTTTCGCGAAGGGCGGCGGAAATTTTCTTTGAGTCGTTTAATTTTTTCAAAAACAGCCGTGGCGGCAAGATAACCGCCGCCACGGACACCGGCCCGGCCAACGGCCCGCGTCCGGCTTCGTCTGTCCCCGCCACAAGGAATTTGCCGTCGTTGTAAAATTCCTCCTCAAATTTATACAACTTAGCAACCCTCATTTTTTCCGCTTCTTCGCGACGATAGGCGGCTATGAGTTTTAACGCCGCTTTGCGGGTTTCTGCGCCGCTTTCGACTCGGTTGATAAAAGCGCGGATTTCTTCCTTTGCCCCTGCTTTAAGAACCTTCTCAATCTCTTTTATCGTCAAATCGGCAACATTTCTTAAATCTTTCATGAAACTTGCTCCGTATTTTCGGGGCACTCATCCAAGGTGACCCTGCCCAATAAACCGGCGCGAAATTCTTTTAAGAAATTCACGGCGGCTTTTTCTTCGTCAATATCGCCGCCCTTTAACAAAAAGCCCCGTTTTTTGCCGATAAGCATTAAAAGTTCGGCGTTATCCGTCGGCAATTTTTCCGTCTTATAACGACGTTTTATCGCTTCGACGCAAATTTCCTTTTCTCTCAAGATATTCATGAGCAACATGGAAAGTTTAACCCTGTCGAAAATTTCGTCGCGTATGGAGCCCACAAAGGCTAATTTTTGCCCCACAAAATCATCGTCAATCTTAGGGTACAAAATTCCCGGCATATCAAGAAGTTCAAAATTTTTGCCGATTTTAATCCATTGTTTTGCCCGCGTCACTCCGGGGCGGTTTTCAACCTCGGTTTTGGCTTGCCCCGCCAAGCGATTGATAAGCGAAGACTTGCCCACGTTTGGTATTCCCACCGCCATGGCTCGCGCTGTCTTAATCCTTTTGCCGTCGGCAATGTTTTCCATAATGGCGATGATTTTTTTTATGTTTGCGCCCTTTGCCGAATCCGCCGCAGCGGCCGGTATTCCCCGGTCGGCGAAATACTTAAGCCATTTTTTTGTCTCGCCCGGGTCGGCCAAATCGCTTTTGTTTAGAATGATAATTTGCTTTTTTTTCCCGATTATTTCCGCCAAAAGGGGATTGGCGCAGGAAAGAGGAACTCTGGCATCTCGCACCTCCGCCACCGCATCCACGGCTTTTAAGTTTTCTTCTATAAGCCGCCGCGCCTTTTGCATATGCCCCGGGAACCATTGCACGTTAAATTCGGCGTTGTTATCCGTCATCATATAACCCCCCGTTCCCTGCCCCATTGACAAATTTTATCGTAAAGGGGCGTGGGTACGCCGTATTTTTGCCCAAGACGCGCAACACTCCCCACCAAACCGTCAAATTCCGACGGACGCCCCTTAAGTACGTCCCGTTGTAACGACGTGGTGATGTCCGGCTTAAACCCGTCAAGCATTTTTAGCCCCGTCTCTACCAAATCGCGTTCAAAGACAATACCCATGGCCGCGCCGACGGCTATAATTTCTTTTACCAAGCCCACAAACAACCGTCGCGGCTCGCCCTCTTTTTGAAAATCGTGGCTTACGGAATCGGTATAAAGAGCCGCCGCGCCCATGGGGCTGATGAAGGCAAATTTTTGCAAAGCATCACGGCGAATATTGTCGGTGAAATGCCCGCCGATTCCGGCTTTTTTTAATATTGTTTCAAGCTCGGCGGCTTTTTTTTCAAGGCTTCTGTCCTCTCCGGGGCGAAAGCCGTAGAACACACGCAATATCGGTTGCGGCTCTGCTATGACCCCGGGCGCGACAATGCTCGCCAAAACGTAGATACAGCCGTCAAGACAAAAAAGCCCCGGCAATTTTTCCTGCATAATTTCCCCCGTGCCGTAGACGTTCAATATCGGAATAACGAGGGTATTTTTGTCGGCGGCTCGACGAACAAAAGAAATTGCATCATCAAGCGAATAATATTTCACGCAGACGAAAATTACATCAGGCGTCGCCTCCGCATATTCGTTGGCGGCGCACGCTTTTACCTTCGGGAGCAAAATATCGCCCCTATGCCCGGTCTTTAACAAAAGCCCTTTTTCTTTGATGGCCTCAAGGTGTTCGCCCCTGGCGATAAAAGTCACATCCTCGCCGCAAAGGGACAAATACGCGCCCAAGACTGCGCCCGTACCACCTGAGCCGAAAATGACAAATTTCATATACACACTCCTTAGCTTTGCAGGAATTTTTGCGCCGACGGCGAATAGTACAACGTAAAGTATAGCCGCGCCGACGAAACTTATCAACAGGAAAATAAAATTTTCCGATACGGTTGCGGGTTTAATCTTTTTCTAAGGTTCTTCTGATTTTTTTTTAATAAATCCGAACGATAAACCTGTAGAAAGCTAAAGTTTTTATCCCAATAAAAACAAAGGAGAGGTTAAGATGAAAACATTGGGAAAAATTAGAGCGATGCTCGCTGTCATCGCCGCTCTTGCCGTTATGTGTTGCTCTGTGGCGTTTGCCGCCGAAAGCGACGTTGACTGGGAAACAAACCTTATTACCGTGCAGGGCATGGGGTCTGCTCCCAACGCGCCCAACGAATTTTTGTTTAGAGCGCAGTCCAAAAGAGCCGCAACTGTCGATGCCTACAGAAATTTGCTTGAATCGGTGAAAGGCGTTGAGGTTGAGGGCGGCACCACCATCAACAACCTGATGCTCGATGCCGGCGGCGATACTGTGTCCACTCATGTTAAAGGCGTGGTAAACGGTGCCCGCGTGGTTGACACTCAATATGTCAACGGCGGTTGCATAGTCACCGTTCAAATGCCGATTTTCGGCTCGGGCAATTCATTGGCCAAAGCCGTTATGCCCCGTAACACAAGCGTTGAATCCTTCCCCGCGCCGGTCAAAAATGTCGAGCCGACGGTGACTGCAGTTCGCGTCAACGTTGCCGTAGGGAACAATGTGCCCCTTATCCCGGCGCAACCTACGCAAGTAGCCCCCAAAGGAAGAGCTTATGGTCAATATACCGGCCTTATAGTTGATTGCCGCGGCTTGGGTCTTAGCCCCTGCATGAGTCCGGTGCTAAGAGACGACGGCGGCACGCCGATTTACGGTTACAAGAACATAGACCCCGACAAGGTAAACGAAGTTGGCATGGTAGCCTACACTTCTAACCCCGCCAACGCTCGTCGCGCCGGAAGCGATCCTTTGGTAGTAAAGGCCATAGGTCTTGACAATCACAACAGCAACCCGATTATCTCCGTGGCCGATGCCACCCGTGTGCTTATGGAGAATCAAGCCACCGGTTTCCTTGATGCAACAAACGTGGTGTTTCTTCGATAAAGCCACCGTTTAATATTTAACGCATGATTAAGACCACCCGTCGAGCGGGTGGTCTTGATTATGTAACCGTATAAAATTCCGTCTTGAGAAAAATATTAGTTGAAAAAACAACTTCC
>CAJOQC010000006.1 GCA_905236785.1 uncultured Selenomonadaceae bacterium | reverse complement strand
GGAGGCTTAAAAAAGCCCTCCTCTTGGAGGAGGGTGTCGGCGTAGCCGACGGGAGGAGGTATAAAAGCGAGTTTTTAGAGATGCCCAGAACCAAAAATTCCGCCGTCCAATGGGCGGCGGAAGAACTGCAACAATCTTTTGGCGTTTCCTTACTTACCGTCGGCGCGTTTTACATTGTCACCGTAAATGGTGGCAAAATCATCGCGCATTGATACGGGTACATAGCCGTTCTTTTCGCAGTCGGCGCGCATTGCGTCGGCTTTTTTCATGTTCCCCAATTCTCTTTCAAGGTCGTCGCAAAGGAGGGAAAATGCCATTGACTTATATTTGTTGCCAAACAGCGTATAATTAAACATACTAAAGTCGCCGGAAGAATTGCCGAATGCCAACACAGGTTGCTTGCCAATGTCACGGACAATGCTCGTAACTTTGTTCATTTTTAGATTTTTATACACAAATTCGCCACGCACAACTTTGTCCTTCGACGAATAAAGATAACTAAGGCCGTCGGTATCGCCCTGATTCGCGGCATGATACCATGAATCGGTGCCTATAATATTATCGGTATCAATCGGCAACGCGCCGTCAACCAAAATTCGCACCGTTTGCCTATCAGAACCCGAAACGACGAAAGTCTTAAATTTGTTGGCGTTTAGATAGGATACCACTTCAACCATGGGGAGATAAAACGAATCGCCGCGTTTTAAGTTTGTCAACCCTTCGGCGGGCGTTTCCATAAACTTCTTCACATAATCCTCGTATTCGTCCAAGGTCAAGTCGGCAAACACCGCCTCTTGGGATTTTGCCTCGCGACGGTCGTTATCCTTGCCGGGCAAAGGTTTATGATTTATGATGTAATCGCGTACCGCTTGGGCGTATTCTTTTTCTTCCGTCGGCGGCCTGTAGTTTGAATCGTTTAAGGCGCGTTCCAAATAGAGCATCCATTCAAAATAGGATGGAGTGGTTTCGCAGACGAGAGTGCCATCTAAATCAAATACGGCGATACGATCTGCCGGCGGAATATAGTTCTTGCTCTTTTTGTCGGTCACGTCCTTTACATAACTCACCAATTTTTGATAAGATTGGGCGTTCTTGTTCCAGTACTTAAAATTAGAGCCTTTTTGGTTTACGGAAATTTGCGACAGCTCGGCTCTTGTCGCCGCCGAAGTATCGTCGGCCGCCGCGCCGAAAGTCAACGTTGCCGCCAAAACAGCGGCGAAAAGTTTGCTTTTTTTCATAAAAAAAAACACTCCTATCGTTTTGTGGGCATCTATAAAAACTCGCTTAATGAATTTTTACTCATGGGTAAGTCAGTAACCCCTCCGACGCTTCGCGCCACCTCCCCAAGAGGGGAGGCGGCAGTCCGCAGGGCTGACGGAGGGATTTTTAGAGGCTTTCTTAATTTTTTGACATTCAAGACGCATTATGTTCTTCGATAATCTTTTGCGCCGCTTTTTCCGGGACAACGTCATAATGGGAAAATTTCAAAGAATATGAGCTCCTGCCTTGGGTTTGCGACCGAAGCTCCGTGGCATAGCGATAAAGTTCCGCCTCCGGGACGTGCGCTTTAACGGAGCTTAGGCCTTTGCCGGCCGCCTCCGTACCCAAAATTTTTGCCCGCTTTGAATTTAATTTTCCGATAACGTCACCCATGTAATAATCCGGAGCGATGACCGTTATCTCGTCGATAGGCTCTAACAACGCCGGGCTTGCCTCCATAACGCCCTTTTTCAAAGCAATCGCCGTGGCCGTCTTAAAGGCCGCCTCCGACGAATCAACCGAATGATAAGAGCCGTCGTAAAGATTAACTTTTACATCAACAACGGGATAACCGGCCAAAATGCCCGCCGCCAAAGTTTCCGCCGTGCCTTTTTCCACAGCGGGAATATATTGCCGCGGCACACTGCCGCCAAAAATCGTTTCGGTAAATAAATTGCCCATTCCCGGCGGTTGCGGGCTAATCTCAAGCCAAACATCGCCGTATTGACCATGACCGCCGCTTTGTTTTTTGTGTTTTCCCTGTACTTTAACGGACTTCCTCACGGTTTCGCGATAAGCGATTTTAGGTGCGGATAGATTCATCTCAACGCCGTATTTGCGTTTTAACCTGTCGGACAAAATTTCAAGCTGAACTTCGCCGATGCCGCGAATAATTGTCTGCCGCGTTTCCTTGCTCTTTTCCATTTTCAAAGTGGGGTCTTCTTCACATTGTTTGGCAATGGCAGAGAAAACTTTATCCTCTTCGCCTTTCTTCTTTGCCCCCGCCGCCATGGCAAGCATAGGCTCCGGGCACTCTATTTCGTCGTAACGAATGGGCTTGGTTTTGTCGCACAGGGTATCCCCGGTGTTTGTGGCGGAGAGTTTGGCAGTCACCACAATGTCACCGGCGTGAGCGACCGTCAACGGTTCTTGTTTTTTGCCTATCATGGTAAATATTGCCCCCACGCGTTCGCTCTCGTCCGTGTTGGCGTTAAGATAGGACGAATCACCTTTCATATTGCCGGAGAAAATGCGAAGATACGAAAGCCGCCCGACAAAGGGGTCTACAGCCGTCTTAAACACCTGCGCCGAAAATGCGTCTTCGGTTTTTCTTTCAAGTAAATCGCCCGTTGCGGGGTCTTGGCCTATGGACACCTTAAAATACGGAGTCGGCATATATTCCACAATGCCGTTCATAAGTTTTTTTATGCCGGCATTTTTTATGGCCGAACCGCAAAAAACGGGGAAAATTTTGGCCGCCTGTATGCCCTCTATAAGAGCCGCCGCAACTTCCGTTTCGGCTATGTCTTCGCCTTCCAAATATTTTTCCAACAACTCGTTGTTAAATTCCGCCACGGCTTCAATGAGTTTTTGACGAGCTTCTTCCACCTCTGTTTCTATGTATTCGGGCATTTCTTCTTCTTCGTGCTTGACAATTTTCATTTTTAGGGACAACAAATCGACAACGCCCTGGAAAGTTTCCTCTTTACCCACGGGAACTTGAACGGGAACAACCCCGTTGCCGAAACGAACTCTAAGCTCTTCCACCGCTTTGTCAAAATCGGCGTGTTCCCTGTCCATTTTGTTGACAAAGAAGGCTCGCGGCAAATCGAGCTTTTCGGCGGCGTTCCAAACATTTTCCGTTTCTACCTCGACGGGAGCGGTGGCCGACACCACAATGAGTGCACTGTCCGCGCCCGAAAGTGCGCCGCGTACTTCGCCGACAAAATCCGGGTAGCCGGGTGTGTCAATAAAATTCAGCTTATAATCATGCCATTCGCTCACGGCCAAAGAACAACCTATGGTCATCTTGCGTTTTTCTTCTTCCGGGTCGTAATCCAATACGCTCGTGCCGTCGTCAACTTTTCCCAAGCGTTTTACAACTCCGGCATTAAATAGACAGGCTTCCAAAAGAGTGGTCTTGCCTGTTTTGCCATGCCCCACGACTGCAACGTTACGCAGACGATCGCTTTCGTATTCTTTCATTGCTGTTCCTCCTGTTATATTTTTGCTGTTAATATTTCGCCCGAAAAACAAATACTCCTGCCGCAAAAAAAAAATCCTTGACTTAAAGCAAAAAAATTACGCGAATAAACAGGTATACATCCGTTCATTCGCAAAAAAATATGCTATAATAAAAAAGGGTCATTTTTAACTGCTTAGAATATGTGTATAATTTTTCAAAAGGCGGGTATGATATGCGATACGGGCTGTCGGTGTTTTTGGTGTCGGCTGTTGCGGCAACGACGTTTTTTGCCGGGTGTGGCGAGGAAAAAGCCGCAAAAGAATTTGTTCCCCTTGTCAAAACCATAACGGTCGGCAAGGAGGCCTCAGCAACGGAAAATGTTTATGATGGTTTTGTCTGCGGTCGCTACGAAACAAAAATGGCCTTTCAGGTGGGTGGCAAGATAATTAAACGCAACGTGGAAGCAGGAAGCGCAGTAAAGGTCGGCGATATTTTGCTGACAATCGACCCCAAGGATGTTATCGAACAATCACGGCAAAACGATGCCTTGGTAACGGCGGCTGCCGCAAAATTAAAATTGGCCGAAAGTAATTTTAATCGCTATACGGAGCTTTATAATGAACAGGCGATAGCGGCGGCGGTTCTTGAGCAATATAAAACCGCCTACGAAGCGGCTCTTGCCGATTATCAAAACGCGTTGGCGGCTAAGTCCCTTTCCGCCAACGCGCTTAATTATACAAATCTCACGGCCGACGCCGACGGCATAATAGGAGAAATAAACGTTGAAGAAGGGCAAGTGGTCGCGGCGGGGCAAAATGTTTTGACATTGGTGCGAACCGATGAATCGGAAGCAGAAATAAACGTGCCGGAAAACAAATTGCCCGACGCGACGCCGGGCAAAGAGGTCAAAGTGAAGTTTTGGGCGTTGCCGGAAGAAATTCGCGGCGTTATCCGCGAAGTGTACCCGGTGGCAGACTCTGCAAGCAAAACATATAAAGCGAGAATTTCCTTGTTAAATCCGTCGCCCGCAATTCGTTTGGGCATGACCGCGACGGTAACTATCCCCATAGAATCCGCCCCCGTCGTAAATTTGCCCTTGTCGGCTCTCTATCAAACAGGAGACGATGCCGAGGTTTGGATTGTCACCGACGAAAATACGGTTAGAACTAAAAAAATCACCGTCTGCGAATTTAACGACAATTTTGTGTCGGTTGACGGCTTGCAACCGGGGGAAATCGTGGTGACGGCAGGGATTCATAAACTGCGGGAAAATCAAAAAGTGCGGGTAAAGGGCGAAACAAAATGAGAAACTTGACGGAAATTGCTCTTAAAAACAAAAGTATTGTTTGGTATTTCATTGCTGTTTTTGCCGTGGGCGGTGTTTTAAGCTATTTTACCTTGGGGCGGACGGAAGACCCCAAATTTACCATTCGCGAAATGATTATCGCGGCTTATTGGCCGGGAGCGACGGCGGAAGAAATGGCCGAACAGGTTACGGACAAAATCGAACGGAAATTGCAGGATGTGCCGGGGCGCGATTTCATACAGAGCGAAACACGTCCCGGCGAAACAATTATTTATTTCGGCCTTAAGGACGATGTTGACCTTTCTTTAATTCACCCGACGTGGCGGGACGTGCGAAATTATTGTCGCGATATAGAAAACGAATTGCCCGCCGGGGTGTTAGGGCCGTACTATAACGATACTTTTGACGAAATTTACGGTTCTTTGTATGCTTTAACGGGAGACGGTTATAATTACGAAGAACTTCGTCAAGAGGCGGAAAAAATCCGCCGCGAACTATTGGGCATCGCGGACGTAAAGAAAATCAAACTGATAGGCGTTCAGGAGGAAAAGGTTTATATAGAAACAGATCGCGCCAAGTTGGCTCAACTTGGTATTTCCCCTTTTGAAATATCGGCAGCCGTAGAAGCGCACAATAAAATTTCCCCGGCAGGAATGATCGAAACATCAAGCGATGATGTTTATATGCGCCTCACCGGCACTTTTTCTGACATTGAAGAAATTAAAAATTTGCCCATAAAGGTCAAGGGGCAAACGTTCTCACTAAAAGACATCGCCACGGTGAAAAGAACCTTTGTCAATCCGCCCGAGCCTAAAATGTTTTTTGAAGGCGCACCCGCAGTGGGCATCGCCGTCGCAATGGAGGACGGCGGCAACATATTGAAACTTGGCGAAAATTTGCGCGAAGAAATCGACAAACTGCAAAAGGATTTGCCCGTGGGTTTGGAGGTACATCAAGTTTCGGATCAGCCCGATGTGGTGGATAAATCCATCGGCGAATTTGTGGAAACCTTGGTGTTGGCTATTTTGATTGTTTTGGCGGTCAGCTTTGTGAGTTTGGGCTGGCGCACCGGCGCGGTTGTTGCCGGATGTATTCCCCTTGTTCTTGCCGGTACTTTTTGCTTTATGCACATGATGAATATAGATTTTCACAAGGTTTCGTTAGGATCGCTTATCATCGCCATGGGGCTTTTGGTTGACGATGCCATAATTGCGGTCGAAATGATGAGTGTGCAGTTAGAACGCGGTTTTTCTAAGTTTGAGGCCGCCTGCCATGCTTTTGACGTCACCGCCAAACCAATGCTGACAGGAACGCTTGTTACCTGCGCGGCTTTTATTCCCGTAGCTTTTGCCAAGGGCATGGCCAGTGAATTTTGTAAGGATATGTTCTATGTGGTTAGCATTGCCCTTTTGTTGTCTTGGATAGTATCGGTGACGGTTGCCCCGTTATTGGGCGCGAAGATTATCAAAGTACAGGAAGCCAAAGATCCTTATGACGGCAAGTTTTACAAAATATTTCGCAGTGTTTTGGATAAAATCCTAATTCACAGAAAACTTGCCCTAATCGGTACGGCGGGAATGTTCGCGCTGTCGTTTTTTACCGCAGATTTGGTGGAGAAAGAATTTTTCCCGCCGTCCTTGCGCCCCGAAATTTTGGTCGATTTACGTCTGCCGGAAGGCTCGTCCTTGGTTGCAACGCAAGAAGAAGCCGACAGATTTGCAAAATTTTTGGACGGGATAAAAAACGATCTAAAGAATTACGCCTACTATGTGGGCATGCCGTCGCCACGTTTTGTACTTACGGTAGACCCGCCCGCCGATGCGAACAATTACGCTCAGTTTGTGGCGGTTGCCAAGGATGAAAAATTGCGCGACGAAATTACAGAAAAAATCCGCACCGAGCTTGCGGAAAATTTTCCCCTTGTAAAAAGCAACATTAAATTCATCCAAACCGGCCCTCCCGCCGATTATCCTGTCATGTTGCGGGTAAGCGGCAACAATATCAAAGAAGCGCAGGAGCTGGCCGCCAAAGTGGCGGATATTGCCGCCGCCGACGAAAACATTTACGACCTAAATCTAAATTGGAGCGAAAAATCAAAAGTCGTAAAGATTGAAGCAGATGCAAACAAAATTCGCGACATGGGAATTTCCGCCGAAACCCTAAAAAATACGCTCTATGCCGAAATAAACGGCGCAAAAGTTTCCGAGTTTTACACGGGCGACAGAACAAT
>CAJOQC010000005.1 GCA_905236785.1 uncultured Selenomonadaceae bacterium | reverse complement strand
TCATTTATGCAGTGCATCCTAAAATTTCAGGTTGATTTTTCGGCTAAATGTTATATAATCGTACAGTCCTTTTGTTATTGGGGAGGAAGTAATGCATTATCGTTGGTTCGACCGCGAAGAAGAACTTACCCCGCCGGAAAAAAAGCCGATAAAAAAACCGAAGTATTTTTCCCGCGCCATGATTACGGGTATGTTGTTGTCGTTGATTTTGATATTCTTGGGGATGCGGCGGGGCGATTTGCCGATTTTATTTTTGGCTGTTGCTTTTTTGGCGAGTGGTTTGAGGCCGTTGACGAATTTTTTGCCCGAAACAATCGGCAAATTTTTGTCTAATTTGTTGTTTGGCTTTAGTGTTGCGCTTTTCTTCGGTGCTATAGCTATGGCGTTTTTGTGAGGAAATTATGGCAGGAAAAAGTCTTACCGTGTTGGCGCAGCAGGTTTTTTACGGTATGCAGTCCGGCACTTTTGCCGTAAGCAGAGTGGGCGGAGGCAAAAGAGAAGAACCTATCGTGCGCCTTGTAAACGAAATAATTGAGTTGGGGCTTAATATGCGTGCCTCCGACATACATATCGAACCTATGGAAAATTTTGTGCGCTTACGCTTCCGTGTGGACGGTATTTTGAATCAGTGGAACGAAACTTTTAATCATGAAGTTCACAAAAAAATCGTGGCACGAATAAAGGTTATGGCGGGGATGGACACCACCGTGCGGCACTTGCCCGCCGACGGACACATCGACTATAAATCAATCCGGGGCAAAATCGACATTCGCGTGGCGAGCATTCCCACCAAGTATGGCGAAACAGTGGTAGTACGTTTGTTGAACGCCGCCGAAAGACTGATGAAATTAGATGAATTAGAATTTCTCGGCAATAATTTTGACAAATTTAAGGGGCTTATCCGCCGACCAAACGGCATGGTTATTGTTACAGGTCCTATGAACTCAGGAAAGACCACCACCATTTACGCCGCCTTACAGGAGCTAAATTCTGCCGACAGGGACATTGCCACCGTGGAGGATCCGGTGGAACTTATTCTTGAAGGGGTAAACCAAACGGAAGTCAGTGCAAAATTAGACTTCCCTGCCGGGCTTCGCGCTCTCCTTCGTATGGATTGCGATACTCTTTTGATTGGCGAAATTCGCGACGAATTGACGGCGCAAATTGCTGTGCGGGCGGCTCTTACCGGGCATCAGATTTTTACTACTTTGCATGCGGGCGATTGTGTCGGGGCTATATTTCGCCTTTTGGACATGAATATTCCCGCTTATCAAATTGCCGCCACAGTTTCCGGCATTGTGGCACAACGATTGGTGCGTCGCCTTTGCCCTCATTGCCGCGAAGAATACTTCCCGGAAGAAAATTCCGAAGATGCGGTTTTGTTGCGCGGCGAAAATGCCGTCGGGCAAAAGTTTTACCGCGCCGTAGGGTGCGATGAGTGTTGCGGCACAGGTTACAGCGGTCGTATTGCTCTTCATGAAGTATTGATTCTTGACGAAGATTTACGGCGAAAAATATTGGCAAAAGATTGTACCGCCGACAGCCTGCGCGAGTGCGTTAAGGAAAATACATTGCGCCGGGACGGCATTTCCAAAGCGGCGGCAGGGCTTACCGACCTATCGGAGGTGCGACGGGTTATATATGAACGATAAATGGCAAAGCATTTTGAATGCGGCTGTCTGCGGCAACGTGTCCGATATTCATGTTGCCGCCGGACAGCGCGTTTTTTTTAGGCAAGACGGTAAACTTTTTCCCGCCGACTTAGACATTGGCAAATTTGGCGGGGAATTTGTCGCCACGTTCTTGACGGAGGTTTTATCGTCAATTCAACAAGAAAATTTAAGTAACGACGGCAGCACGGATTTTTCGTTTGCCTTCGGCAGACGTTTTTTTCGCGGCAGTGCGTATATGGAAAACGCCGCCCCCGCCTTGATGTTGCGTCTGATTCCCGACAAAATACCGGCAGTTGACGAATTGGGCGATGCAAATATTTTGCACCGTTTGGCAGAACTTGACGAAGGTTTGATTTTGGTGACGGGGCGAACGGGTTCGGGGAAAAGCACGACTCTCGCCGCCCTCACGGAAAAAATAAACAAAACCCGTTCAGCGCACATACTGACCCTTGAAGATCCGATTGAATATGTATTCGCGCCACAAAAATCCTTCATCAGCCAACGCGAATACGGCAGGGATTTTTTTTCATTTGCAACAGCGTTAAAAGCGGCTCTGCGGGAAATGCCCGACATAATCTTAATCGGCGAAATTCGCGATGCTACCGCCATGCGAGTTGCTCTTTCCGCCGCCGAAAGCGGCATTTTGGTATTGGGTACACTCCATACCAAGAGCGCGGCAGAAACCATCACCCGTGTGGAAGGAATGTTTGCAACAAATGAACGCGACATGATTCGTAGCGAGTTTGCCGACGCTTTTGCCGCCGTCTTGGCTCAACGGCTCGTACCCGCCAAAACAGGCGGCAGGCTTTGCGCCATGGAAATTTTAACAACCACCCCGGCCACGAGAAACATAATCCGCGAAGGCAAATACAATCAACTGCCCTCGACAATTTTAAGCGGACAAAAAGAAGGTATGCAGACCATGGAAAACTCTCTGCGAAACCTGTATAGACGCGGGCTTATTTAAGGGCATCTCTAAAAACTCGCTTTTATATCTCCTCTCGTCGGCTACGCCGACACTTTCCTAAAATAGGATGGCTGATTTTAAGCCTCCCTCTTTTAGCGAGGTGGAAGCCCGCAGGGCTGACGGATGGAGTTTCTATAGTTTGCCTTAACCAAGAAAATTTTTGACGCACTCGGTTGCGGTTGCTTTTTTATTTTAATCTGCTACAATACAAGGAAAAAATAAGTGGGTGAACTGTTCATGGCAAAAGAAAAGATATTGATTTTTTTCTTGATTTTATCGGCGATATTGTTGGCAGATGTGCCTGCCTTTGCCGCAGGAGAGGAACTTTCCCTGTTGTCCGTAGACGGTAACGGCAGTGTGCAAGCTACGCCAAACAAAACTACGATTGAAATCGGCGTTTCTACTAACGCCAAAGACGCCGCAACGGCGCAAAATGAAAATGCCCGCCTGTCCGTGGCAGTGCAAAATGCGGTGAACAAAGCGGGAATTGACAAAAAATTTATCAAAACGAAGAATTATTCCTTTCGACCGACCTACTCTCGCAACGAGCGAAAAGAAAACGAAATTGTCGGCTATGTGGTGGACAACACTGTCATTGTCACCGTACACGACCTTGAGCTGGTGGGCAAAGTGATTGACACCGCTCTACGAAACGGTGCTAACAGAGTAAATTCGCTAAACTTTAGCGCAAGCAACGACGAATCGGCTAAAAAAGTTGCCTTAAACGCCGCTCTTGCCGATGCAAAATCGAAGGCGGAAATTATAGCCAAGGGTTTGGGCAAAAAGATTATCGGCATACACCGTGTATCGGAAAGCACCGGTGCATTTTCCGCCCGCAGTTACAACATGGTTGCGTTAAAAGCAAATTTTGATATGTCGGAAGCAACCACCCCCGTGGAAGCTCCGGAGTTGACGCTTAATGCCTCGGTACATATTGAGTTTATATTGGAGAAATAAATTTTGAAAAAGCCTCGCCTTGATGCCATTTTATACATTCGCGGTATATCCATGCTGGGCGTTATTGGAATACATATCGGTTCGGTGTATCTGTCCGAAAACGCAGCCGCTAATTTGTCATTGGTGGTTTGTTTTGAAATTCTTACTCGTTTTGCCGTGCCGATATTTTTTTTCATATCGGCTTTTGGCTTGTTTTATAACTTAGACTCGAACGAAGAATTTTCTTACAAAGATTTTCTCAAAAGACGGCTTAACGCCGTTTTTTTGCCCTATGTTGTCTGGTCAATGATTTATACTGTCCATGACGCATGGTTTTACGGCGTGGG
>CAJOQC010000004.1 GCA_905236785.1 uncultured Selenomonadaceae bacterium | reverse complement strand
TGGGCAGGGATGGATTCGAACCATCGTAGCCTACGGCGACGGATTTACAGTCCGTTCCCTTTAACCACTCGGGCACCTACCCACAATATAAAATTAAAATGGTGACCCAGGAGGGACTCGAACCCCCGACCCTTTGATTCGTAGTCAAATACTCTAATCCAACTGAGCTACTGAGTCACAAATTTTGGTGGGCCCACTTGGACTCGAACCAAGGACCGACCGGTTATGAGCCGGTTGCTCTAACCAACTGAACTATAGGCCCATAAATATAAAACCTGCAAAGCAGAATTTTAACAAAATGGAGCGGAAAACGAGGCTCGAACTCGCGACCCCCACCTTGGCAAGGTGATGCTCTACCACTGAGCTACTTCCGCATCCAGATATGTTCGCTGTCAGTCGTTCAACTGACAAGCGTTAGTATAGCCGTTTGCGCACGCTTTGTCAAGCATTATTTTGTAAAGTTTTTTGCGTGCAAAATTTATTTATTGTCGGTTTCCCATGCTACCGTTACAACTGTTTTTTTGTTATAATAGCCGATAATTACAACTGCAGGCTATGCAAAAAATTGCACACTGGAGGCGATGGCTTGGTTTTTTCTTCGACGGTGTTTTTGTTCTTGTTCCTGCCCATTACGCTCATTGTTTATTATAATCCTTTTTTCACGGGGCGAAGATTTCGCAATAATTTTCTTTTGTTGGCGAGCCTTTTTTTCTACGCTTGGGGCGAGCCGGTGTTTGTTTGGCTCTTGATATTGTCCGTGGTTTTTGCGTGGGGTGCGGGGCTTCTTATCGGCCGCGCCGCCTGTCGAAAACGAAAAAAAATTCTTCTTGCGGCGGGCGTGTTTTTCCATGTGGGGATGCTCTTTGTCTTTAAGTACGCCACCTTTGCGGCGCGGGAGTTTGGGTTGCTTTTTGGCGGGGATTTTTCCTTTATAAATATTGCGCTGCCCATCGGCATATCCTTTTTTACCTTTCAGCTTTTGTCATATCTTTTTGATGTTTATTACGGCAAGGCCGCACCGCAAAAAAGCATTTTGAATTTGGGGCTTTACGTCGCCCTTTTCCCTCAACTTATCGCAGGTCCCATAGTCCGTTACGACAAAATAGAAAAGCAGATAGAAGAACGCAAGGAAACCATTGCGAATTTTTCCGACGGAATGATTCGCTTTTCCTACGGCCTCGGTAAAAAAGTTCTCATCGCCAACTACATGGCGCAAATTGCCGACAGTGCGTATAATATGTACCCACAGGATCTTTCGACCGGTTTTGCGTGGCTTGGCGCAATAGCGTACACTTTGCAAATTTACTTCGACTTTTCCGGCTACGCGGACATGGCTGTGGGGTTGGGGCTTATGTTCGGTTTTAATCTGCCCGAAAATTTCAATTACCCCTACGCGACGAAAAGCATCGCCGACTTTTGGCGGCGGTGGAACATTTCTCTTGGGCAATGGTTTCGCGATTATGTTTACATTCCCATGGGCGGCAACCGCGTCGGCAAATATCGGCAGTTTATAAACCTTTTCGTCGTGTGGTCGCTGACGGGGATTTGGCATGGCGCAAATTGGACGTTCTTGGTCTGGGGATTGTTTAATTTTGCCCTGATTATGACAGAAAAAATCACCGGCTTGACGGATAAATTGGGGAAATTATCTCATCTGTACGCCGCAGTTGCCATAGTGTTTTCCTTTGTGATATTCCGTTCGCCGGATTTAACTTCGGCAGCCCGGTATTTTTCGGTAATGTTCGGCGTAAACACCAACAATTCGTTGCATATTGTCACGGATTTTTTCCTTGTCCACGGTTGGCCATTGCTGCTTATTGCGATGGTTTTGTCATGGCCTTTAATGCCCGCTTTGCAACGAAAAATGACCAAGCTTAAATTGCGGGACACGGCTGAACCCCTGTTGGCGGCGGCGATTTTCCTTTTGTCCCTTGCCGTCACCGTCAGTTCCGCCTATAATCCATTTATTTATTTTAATTTTTAAGAGAAACTGATGAAAACCTACACGTTAAAAGACAAGATTATGCTCTGTTGCATCGCCGTGCCGACAATAATTTTCTTTGCCGTTGCCCTGCGCTTTTTCACGGTGAAAATTTTGGCGGGGCAATTTGCCATGGACAACGGCTTTACCCGCACCATACTCTTTGATATACCCGAATTTCAGCCCCAAACGCTAAAACGGCACGAAAAAACCGAAATAGACTGGGCGGCGCGTTACCCATTTGCCGAAAAGGATGCTCCCGCAGACGAAGAAGAAAAAACTTTGTGGAACTTTAAGGAAAGACTGACAAAGAAATTCGACGAAAAAATTCGCGACAAGGCAAACAAGTGGACAAACGAACGGCTGATGTTTTATCACCAAATAGCCGAAACGGGCAGATTTTACGAGCGGGCGTTAAATTGGTACGTCACCCCCCGCCACCCCGGCGGCAACACATCCGAGGCCGTACCCATTGGCGGCGGTTACTTTTCCGCAATGGTGAACCGCGTGGATATGCGGGAGTATGTAAGTTCGGTTCTTTCCTGTCGCGATTTTTGCCGCGAGGGGAGCATTGATTTTCTGTATGTGCAAACGCCGCAAAAAATCGGCAAATACGACGACCCGGAGCTTTCGGGTGTTGTTGATTTCACCAACCAAAACGGCGACGACATGGCGGCGGGATTAAAAGCGGCGGGGGCTGACTTTATCGACATTCGCGAGGAGGCGCACAAAGACCTTATCATAAACCGCGAAATGTTTTTTAAGACCGACCACCATTGGCAGCCGCGCTACGGGCTGTGGGCAACGGGAAAAATTGTGCGGCATCTGAACGAAAAATATAATTTTGGCATTGACGAAAAAATTTACGCGCCGCAAAATTATAAGTATACTCTCTGCAAAAATTATTTTTTGGGGAACTTGGGGCATGACTTAACTTTGGCTAAAGTCGAGCCGGAGGATTTTATGCTTGTTTACCCCGATTTTCCTACCGATTTAACCTATCAAATCCCCACGCGGAACATTGATAAACGCGGCGATTTTTTAATTACATACAACATGGAACACCTTGAACGAAAGGATTATTACAACCTTTCCCCCTACGAAGGATATAATTACAGCAACAACGCCCTGACCCTTATCCGCAACAATTTGCCCGCCGCCCACGGGAAAATTTTGTTGGTGAAGGATTCTAACGCCTCCGTTATTGCGCCCTTTTTGGCCTTGGGGGTAAAGAACATTGATATAATAGATATGCGGCATTTTACCGGGAGTTTAAGAAGTTACATCAAGGAAACAAAACCAGATATGGTGATTATGGCTTACAATATCGGGGCGTACCGCGGTATTGATTGGCGCAGCCACAAGGATATGTTTGATTTTAGGTGACAACATGGAAAACACGGAAAACACAACGCAAGGGCTTATAATCGTTCACACCGGCGACGGCAAGGGCAAAACCACCGCTGCCTTGGGGCTTGCCCTTCGCGCCCTCGGCAACGATATGCGGGTTTTAATCCTGCAATTTATAAAAGGCGGCCAAACTTACGGCGAGTTGCGAGCGATAGAAAATTTCTTCGGAGGGCAAAACAAAATTGCCATTAAGCAATGCGGCCTCGGTTTTACCAAGCGGGGCGACAAAGAAAAGAGCGAACACCAAAAAGCCGCCCAAGAAACAATAGCCAAAGCCAAAACGGCGATTTTAAGCGGCGAATGGGACATGATTATCTTGGATGAGATAAATTACGCCGTAAAGTTCGGTCTTATCGACGAAAAGGAAATATTGTC
>CAJOQC010000003.1 GCA_905236785.1 uncultured Selenomonadaceae bacterium | reverse complement strand
TAAAGTTTTTTCTTTTGCTTGTTTCTTTATTAAGGGACATTCAAAAACCGATGAACTTGGGGCAGGATTCGAGCATCAATGCCTGCTTGCAAAGCGTAATCCTGTAGTGCGAACATTTTTTTCATGTTCGGGGCGGCAATTTCGCGCAGGGGCGTTGCCGGCTGAAGGTACAGCAGGGCATTTTTCCCGCCGTAATCTGCGATTAAATCTGCGGCGGCGAAAAATTCCGCGTCGGGGGTATCGGCGGCTATTACCACCTTAAAATACAAATCCTTGCTTTTGGCTATGCTGATAAATTCGCCATGCTGCGCCCAAAGATTTTGCCCCGTGGCCGAAGGGAGTTTAATGTCCATGCTCACAATGTCGGCAACGTCGATTATTTGGCGCAGTTTGCCGGGCAATGTCCCGTTGGTTTCAAGCATGATTTTTATGTCCGTTTGTTCGGCAAGATTCTTTATAAAATCTGTATGAAGAAGTGGCTCGCCGCCGGTGAAACTTAGGGAATGGCACGGCGTCTTTGCGTTTGCCGCGTTTATAATTGCCGCTGTATCAGTTGCGTCCACGGGGTTTGGGAGTTTTTTGCCGTTTATTGCCGCGTCGCAAAACTTTGCCGCCGCAAAAGCCGTGTCGCAATAGGCGCAGTTAAGGTTGCACCCGGCAAGACGCAGGAAAATTTGCCGCGCCCCCGCAAATTTTCCCTCACCCTGTACGGAGGAAAATATTTCGATTATATCTGCCTTCATATTGTCAATCCCGACAATAGGTGCAAAGAGCGCGCTTAGATTCCCAAAGGGAAACCGCTTGAAGGGTGACTTCGTTTTCGGTTTTGTATTCGGCAAGTTTGGCCGCTATGCCGTCAAAGATATATTTTGCCAATCGTTCGGCGGTGGGGTCGTCGTTTTCGGCAAATTCCGCCATTTCGTTGAGGTATTTATGGTCGAGTTCGTCAAGGACTTCTTTTAGCATCTTTTTGGCAACCTTAAAATCAATCACCATAGCGAGGGAGTTTAACTCTTTGGCGGCCATTTCGACTTCTGCGGCAAAATTATGCCCGTGCAGGTTTTCGCATTTGCCGGGGTAATCCTTTATGCGGTGCGCGGCGGCAAATTCGTCTTTTACTTTTATTTTATACATGGAAATCTCCTTACACATAAAAAAACAGCGACCGAAAAATATTCGATCACTAAATAAAAAAGTGGTGCCGAAGGCCGGACTCGAACCGGCACGCTTTTAAGGGCGGCAGATTTTGAGTCTGCTGCGTCTGCCAATTCCGCCACTTCGGCACGAGAACTTTGACTTTCGTAATATAGCACAATAACGCGCCCGCGTCAAGATTTTTTTTCTTGGGCAAATTCATTTCATTACGCAAAAAAGAAAAAACTTTAATGCGCTAAATGTTATCTTTGGCAAGGCAAATATTTATGCCGTTACATTTAGCATTAAAGTTTTTTCTCTTTTCCTTTGAATCTATTCAAACAAAATTTTTTACTTACGCCGTCGCGGGGGCGGTTTCAACATACTCCGCCGCCAAATCATGATCCGTCATGGCGCACACCGAAGAATCCGACCAAACATTTTCCGCCGTTTCCACCATGTCGATTATGCCGTAAATGGGGAGAATGACCCCCATTAGCCCAATGGGCGCACCCACCGAGGACATAAGGGACAAAGTGAGGAAATAGCACCCCATGGGAACTCCGGCGTTGCCCACCGCCGCCAACACGGAAACGACAAGCCACGAAATCATCGCCCCCGTCGTCAAATGAAAGCCGGCGTTTTGCAACACGAAAAGGGAAGTAACAAGAATAAATGCGGCGCAACCATTCATGTTGACGGTGGTGCAAATAGGGAGAACGAAACGGGAAACCGTTGGGTTTACTTTTAGGTTTTTCTCCGCCGATGCCATGGTGACGGGCAAAGTGGCGGCGGAACTTTTGGTGAAAAGCGCGACAGCCAAGGCAGGGGACATTTTCTTAAACACCTGCCAAGGATTTACCCCCCGAAGGAGCATAAACAGCGGCAAAACCACCGCAAATTGAATGAGGTTGCCCCCCAAAACCACCGCCGTGTATTTCCCCAAAGCCCCCACGATGATGCCCGCTTCAATCTGCGCCGAAAGTTGGGCGGCAAAGGCCAAAATCCCCGCCGGCAACGCCCACAAAAGGCCGCGAATGAGGGTGAAAAGAAGTTCCTGTAAGCCGTAAATACCCTTTAGCAACACCGCCTTGTTCTCCGATTCCGGGCAATAAGCAAGCCCCAAGCCCACGGCGGCGGCTATTAACAGCACCGAAAGAACGTTGCCGGCAATAAAGGGTTGCAAAACATTGTTTGGCACCACCGACAAAATATGGTCGTAATAGGAAAGTGCGCCCAATTTCTGCGGCACGTCCGCCGCGCCCTTGCCCACTATCTCCGCAGGCAAATTGCCCGGCGCGATGGCTATGTAGAGCAACAGCCCCACAGCGGCCGCCGCCGTGGTGGTGAGGATTGTATAGGTGACGGCGTGGGCAAAGATGCGCCCCGTTTGCTTTTTTGCCCCCAACGAGGCCAAAGTGGTGATGACCGCCAAGGCTATTGTCGGCACGGCGATAAATTGGAACAGACGCGTAAAAACGGAGGCCACAAAGTTAAAAAATTCGTTTAGCGGCGCAATCCCCAAATAGCCCAACACGCCGCCCAAAATAAGCGCGCCGAACCACAAAGCAAATTGCCGCCCGTTGCTCTTTCTTAACTTCAATGTTTCTTGAGCAACACGATCCACATCATTGTTTTCGCTGAACATATAACTCCTTCTTTCTTTTTTGTGTAAACATATTTATTTTGTATGAATTAACAATAGCATAATAACCCTTTTTTATACGATTGTCAACAGTGATTATCTCTCTAAGAGGATGGCTGACGGATGGAGTTTTGAGCTGTTGCCCTAAAGAAACAATGAATAAACGAGTTCGTGCCATTGCCGAAAAATGACCCGGCAATGACGCAAAAATTATGCAGTGCTTCCTTAAGGAAACACTGCATAAATGAGTTCGTGCCATTGCCGAGGGATTTTTTCGGCAGACAAGGAATGACGACGAAGCGTAGTGG
>CAJOQC010000002.1 GCA_905236785.1 uncultured Selenomonadaceae bacterium | reverse complement strand
TTAAGAAAACCACAAACACTATATATACCCAAGACGAGGTAACAAAATGTACAGAAGGGGAACTTTGAGCATAAAAGAGCGAGCCATGAGGCTCATTGAAAAGTACGGCACGGACGATCCTTTTTATTTGGCGGATATTTTGGGCATAACGGTGGTATACGACGATTTGGGGGGCATAAGCGGCCATTATGTTAAATATTTGCGCCGCAAGTATATCATCATCGACGAGAACGCCCCGGAGGAAATGTTGGTCTTTATTTGCGCCCATGAGCTGGGGCATGCCATAATCACCGAGGATGACAACACCAAGCGGCTCACCGCCTTTAGCGGCCGCAACGCCCTAAAGAACATGGTGGAGCGTCGCGCCAACGAATTTGCGGTCAATCTGCTTTTGAACAACGGTTATCTGCGGGAAAACGAAGGTTGCGGTATCTATGACTTGGCGCGGCGGCGGGGTGTGCCGTCGCGGTTTGTGTTCCTTTTGGACAACCGCCTCATGTAAGGAAAGAAAAATGACAAGATACAAAAAGTCTTTTCCGATATTCGTAACGGCAATCCTTGCCCTGTGTTTGGCGGCGGTGGTGGGTTTTTTCGGCGTTCGCGCTTTTCGGGCGCAACAGGAGGAAACAATCCTAAGCCAAGAGGAAATTGCGGCGGCGAATTTGCGCCGGGAGTTGTTTGCCGCCTGGTACGCCGATTATCAGCAGGACTTAGACCACCTCTCCCGCAACTGGCAGCTTTACCGCAACATCATGGATGCTTTCAAAAACGACGACATCAGCCGCGAAACCTGCCATATGCGCCTAAAACAGCTGGCCGAGGACGAACGGATGCTCATAGAGCGTATTGAGGGGCGGCAAATCCCCGCCGCCGTTGACGATTTTCTTTACGAAGAAATGACCTCCGTCGCCCGCAAAACCCGCGCCTACGCCAACGCCCAATACCGCACGATTGCCCTTTCCCGCGCCGCCGCCGACATTGAAAACGTAAGAAGCGACAGCCACGAAGAACAAAGCCGCGACATGGAAGAAATCATGCTCCGCGAAGCCCCCGCCCAACTCTTCGTCGCCAAAGAAATCGCCTCCATAAAAGAATATCTTGCGCCTGCGGATAAACAGTAATACTTGTTAATATGTTCTTTCTCTTTTTTGAAAAAAAGAGGTTTACAAATGGGCATCTCTAAAAACTCGCGTTTACATCTCCTCCCGTCAGCTACGCCGACACAATCTTCTAAGAGGAGGGCTTTTTAAGCCTCCCCTCTTGGAGGGAGGTGGCAGCCCGCAGGGCTGACGGAGGGAGTTTTTAGAGGTTGCCTTGTATTCTTTAACGAGGCATATATATGAAAGAATATTTGACGATAGAGCAAGAGGCAGAGCCTGCGGTGGCGGTTTATGAGGAGAAAAGGTCCAAGTTTATCGCGAGCCTTGTCAGGGCGCGGAGCGAGGAGGCGGCGCGGGAGTTTGTGGCGGCGGCGCGGAAGAAGTATTTTGATGCGCGGCACAATCCTTACGCCTATATAGCGGGCGGCAAGGAAAAATCAAACGACGACGGCGAGCCGGGCGGCACGGCGGGCAGCCCCATATTGGCGGCGCTAAAGGGGCGGAATCTATCCGAGGCGGCTTTGGTGGTGACCCGCTATTTTGGCGGCATTAAGTTGGGGGCGGCGGGGCTTTATAGAGCCTACGGCAAGGCGGCGGCCATGGCCGTTGAGGCGGCGCAAATTGTGCGGGTGCAGGAGCTTGCCGCCTTTAGCGTGGAGGTGGAATATTCGCTCTTGGACGCGGTGGAACGCTACGGGCGGCAAAAGGGCTTAACAGCAACGGATGCCCTTTACGCCGACAAAGTGAAACTCACCTTTGCCGCCAAGGAGGAGGACTTGCCCGCCATAAAGGCAGACATAGGGAACATAACCGCCGGGGGGGCGGTTATACGCACGGGCGGCGTTATAACGCGGGAAGCAGCCGCAGAGAAATGAGAAAGAAAAAGAACATCAACGCATATTTTTAGGAGAACGGTTAAAGAGTTTTTTGAAGGCGCGGGCGAAGGTGGAGTAGTCATTGAAGCCGCACATATAGCAGACCTCGGTGATGGGGGCGTCGGAGTCTGTCAGCAGTTGTCTTGCTTTTAGCAGGCGTTTTTCCGTGATGTAGCGGTGGAGGCTGTAGCCCGTGACGGCCTTAAACTTTCGCATTAAGTGCCAGCGGCTCAAAAAGGCGTTTTTGGCGAGAGCATCCGCCGTCAAATCCGCATCTTGCAGGTTGGCGTTTATGTGGGCGATAAGTTTTTCGATTTTGGGGTCGGTTTTGGCGCGCTCTTCGCGCAAATCGTGGTAAATAATGGCGCGATTAAGGGCAATTACAAATTGAATAAACGCCGCCTTTGCCATCAATCTTCCGGCAAAGGCGTTTTTGTTATTATTATAATTGTCTGTTTCGCTGATGACGGTCTCCAACGGCGACAGCAAAAAAGGGCGTACTCTGCCGTTTATGTGCAGTACGCTGCCTTTGTTTTTTGCAATATCGAAACAATGTTGTAAATTATCGGTATTATCGGTTATGCCGCTAAAATGTTTCAAAAATTGCGGCGATATATATATAACAGTTCGCTCGTATGGCTTGCCCGCCGCCACTACGGGGCAATGCACGTCCCCCGCGCTCACCAGCACAATATCCCCCGGCGTAAGGTTAAATTTGCGCCCTTCGATGATATAGCCCGCGTCGCCGCCCTCAAAGAGCAGGACTTTGTGGAAATCATGATAATGGGGTTCTATCTCCCCGCTCATGGCGGTTTTTAGCCTAAACAGGCGAAAATCCTCAAGAAGATAGCCCCGTTTAACTTCGCTCTTCACAGTTTCACGTCAAAGCCCAAACTTTTGATGACTTCCTCAAGCTCATTTAATTCCACAGGCTTTGAGGCGTAGGCGTCGCACCCAAGTTCAAAGGCGCGGTCTACATAGTCGCTTTCGGCTATGGCCGTCATCATTATTATGGGCAAATGTTCTTCCGGCGGCACGCCCTGTTGCTCCTCCATGGCGCGGACTACCTTCAACACCTTCAGCCCGTCCACCTTGGGCATCATTATGTCAAGGCACAACAAATCGTACTGGGCGTGGTTCTTCATGGCCTCCATTATGAAATCCAATGCCTCCATGCCGTCCTGCGCCACGTCCACCTCCCCCGCCGGGGCAAGGAACTTGGCCAAAAACGTCCGGCTCATCCTGTCGTCTTCCGCTATCAATATCTTCATATATATCATCCTTTTTTCTAAGTTACTTCTTCTTTTCTTTTTCTCTTTCTTTGAAAAGAAAGAGAAAAAGAAAAGAAGCAAAAGAAAAAGAGAAAAAAACTTTA
>CAJOQC010000001.1 GCA_905236785.1 uncultured Selenomonadaceae bacterium | reverse complement strand
CCCACCGCGCCGAACAAAACCGCGTCGGCATTTTTGGCGGCATTTACCGTATCTTCGGGCAAAGGCGTGCCGAACTTATCGTAGGCCGCGCCCCCGGCGTCGAAATATTCATATTGAAGGGACAATGAAAATTTTTCGTCTGCTTTTTGCAAAACCCGCACCGCCGCATCGGTTATTTCCTTGCCGATGCCGTCGCCGGGTATAACCACAATTTTTTTTGCCATGATAAACCTCGCTGAATGATTTTGTATGCTGCCCGTTATTTTAGCATTTATAATGCTACTCTTCAATTAAAAGTTGAACAAGCATCAAGGGTACAGATGCCCCATTTTTTCTTTCTTCACATTAAGATAATTTGCATCGTAATCGTTGGCGGCAATAACTATCGGCACACGTTCGACAATCGTCAGACCGTGGCCGTTTAACCCGGCGCGTTTGGCGGGGTTGTTGGTGATAAGGCGAATTGTGCTAAGCCCCAAGTCGGACAAAATTTGCGCACCTATGCCGTAATCCCGCAAGTCCGGCGCAAAACCCAAAAGCACGTTTGCTTCCACCGTGTCTTTGCCGTCGTCCTGCAGAGCGTAGGCGCGCATTTTGTTGGCAAGACCTATGCCGCGCCCCTCTTGGCGCATATAAAGCACCACGCCTTCGCCCGCCTCTTCGATCATCTTCAGCGCGGCGGCAAGTTGTTCGCCGCAGTCGCAACGCATCGACCCCAAGGCATCCCCGGTCAAACATTCGGAATGGACGCGCACCAAAACATTCTCTTTGCCCTTAACTTCGCCCTTTACCACGGCCAAATGACATTTTCCGTCTAAGGTGCTTTCGTAGGATTTTAGGCGGAAATGGCCGTATTTACTGGGAAAATCAACATCGGCGACTTTTCGCACCAAAGTTTCGGTACGTTTTCTGTATTCAATGAGTGATTTTACGGTGATTATGTGAAGATTATGCTTTTTGGCAAATCGGATAAGTTTTTCCGTTCGCATCATGTGTCCGTCGTCGTCCATGATTTCGCAACACAAACCCGCCGGATAAAACCCCGCCAACCGCGCAAGGTCGGTGGTTGTTTCCGTGTGTCCGGCGCGGCGCAACACGCCGCCTTCCACCGAACGCAAAGGGAACACATGACCCGGCCGTCTAAAATTTGCGGCGGTGGCATTTGGGTCAAGAAGTTTCTTTATGGTATGACAACGCTCAAAAGCAGATATTCCCGTATCGGTATCGTAGGCATCGATTGAAACGGTGAAGGCTGTCTCGTGGTTGTCGGTGTTGTTCGTCACCATGGGGCAAATCTCAAGTTCGTCGAGGCGTTTGCCATCAATCGGTGTGCAAATAAGCCCCTTGGCATGGGTTGCCATAAAATTTATGTCGGCAGGGGTAACGGTTTGGGCGGCAACAATGAGGTCGCCTTCGTTTTCGCGATCCTCGTCGTCTACCACCACCACCATTTTGCCGTTTTTTATATCCTCAACGGCCTGTTCAACGGTCGCAAATTCTTCTCTTTGTGCCATATTCTTCTCCTTGATGACAAAAACTCGGTATTGACGATGGGGCTTTTTTATACATAATCTCTAACCAGGATTGGTACAAAATCCGTTCCTTGTCAAGAAATCATAAGTAATGCCCTGCTTGCTTGGCGCGGCGACAAATCGCTCCACATATTTTGCTATGATATCGGTTTCGATATTTAAGAAACTGCCGATTTTTTTCGTGTGCAGATTGGTTTCGCTCATGCTGTGGGGAATGAGGGAAACCACGAAGGAATTTTCGTCAACGTCGGCAACGGTCAAACTTATTCCGTCAAGAGCCACCGACCCTTTTACCGCGATGTAACGGATAATCTCTTTGTCGGCGGTTACCTTTATCAGTACGGCGTTTTTTTCCGCCGTTATGTCAATAATTTTGCCCGCGCCGTCGATATGTCCGCTCACTATATGCCCGCCAAGACGTGACGACAGAGTGAGGGCGCGCTCAAGGTTAATGAGGCTGCCTGCGGGCAAATTTTCCAAAGAGGTGCGCCGCAAAGTTTCGGGCATAACATCAGCGGTGAAAAAGTCTCCGCCAAAGGAAGTGACCGTGAGGCAAATACCGTTGACGGCAATGCTGTCGCCTATGTTTATGTCGGCAAGGATTTTTTTTGCGCTTATGGTTATGCGCCCGCCGCCTAAGGATTTAAGTTTGCCCGTTTCCTCGATTATGCCGGTGAACAAAGATTTCCCCCCTTGTTATGGAAAGACCTCTGTCGAGTTGACAGAGGTCCTATAAGTTTCGTATAGTTTATCGTCCTACGCCAATACCTTTGCCAAATGCAAGAACTCGGGATCCATGCGTTTCTTGTTGTTTACGGCATCGTGAAGATTTATGGAAACAACATTTCCCTTGTCAAAACCGAACACCACATCAGACAGCCCCGAAATTATCGCCAAAGCCGCTTTTTCGCCCAGTTGGCTCGCTTTTACGCGGTCGATAACCGTAGGCGAACCGCCGCGCTGAATATGCCCAAGTTTGGATACGCGAGTGTCAAGCCCGGTTTTTTCCGATATATATTTGCCTATTTCCTGCCCTTTGCCTGCGCCTTCGGCCACAACAACCATAATGTAACGTCGGCCGGACTCGTAGGCTTTTTTCATATCATCGCAAATATAATCAAGATCGTATTCTTCTTCCGGCACCAAGATATACTCCGCGCCACCGGATATGCCGCTCACCATGGCCAACCAACCGCTTGAACGCCCCATGACCTCAAGCACAATCACCCGCCGATGCGCCGATGCCGTGTCGCGCAATTTGTTTATGGCATCAATGATGGTGTTGGCCGCCGTATCGCAACCTATGGTGTAATCAGAACCCCAAACGTCGTTGTCAATGGTTCCCGGCAAGCCCACAATGGGAATACCCGTTTCTTCACTAAGAAGCGACGCGCCGCGCAAGCTGCCGTCGCCGCCTATTACCACCAAGCCCTGTATGCCGCGATCGACCAAGTTTTTATAACCCTGCATACGTCCTTCGGGGGTTGTCCACCGTTTGCAACGAGCCGTTCCCAAAAATGTGCCGCCGCGTTGGATTATATCGCCCACGTCTTTAGACTGCATCTCAAAAATTTCTTCGTCCAAAAGTCCGTGATAACCGCTTTTGATACCCCAAACTTTTACGCCTTCATAAAGAGCGGTGCGCACAACGGCGCGAGCAGCCGCATTCATTCCGGGGCTGTCGCCGCCCGATGTCATAACCGCGATGCTGTTTAACATACAAAAACCTCCTGCAACATATTGCCAAACAAGCAGTCATAGATAAAGCTTTTACATACTCTTACGCAAAACCACCGCGCTTCTTGCGGGAATGTACAATTTGAGCCATTCTTTGTGTTCCTTGGCATAAAGTTGATCAAAATTCGTGAAATGATGCACGCTGTCGTCGGCCAAGCCATTGCCGCCGAACTTCGGCGCGTCGGTGTTAAGCACCACTTCGTATTCGCCGGGTGGCGTCAAGAACCCGTAATCGGTGTAGGAACGATTGGGGGAGAAATTAAACACAAACACCAAATCGCCGCGCATAAAAGCCAAAACCTGATCGCCGTCGTTATGCCAAATTTCAATGACCGGCAATTTCTGGAAATCTCTTACGCTCTTTATCACATTAAGCATTTCGCGGTCAAAATCCCCAAGCCACATATAGCAAAGTTCGTCGTTGTCAACCAAACTCCATTGACGACGGGCGTATTTGTAACTCCAACCGTTGCCCTCGCGGGGGAAATCAATCCATTCGGGATGCCCGAACTCGTTGCCCATGAAATTTAAGTAGCCGCCGTTTATGGTGGAGGCCGTCACCAAACGTATCATCTTATGCAGAGCAATGCCGCGATTTACTTGCTCGTTGCGGTCAAATTTCCTAAAGTGCCAATACATATCGGCATCAATAAGGCGGAAAATTATGGTTTTGTCGCCCACCAAAGCCTGATCGTGGCTTTCGGCGTAAGAAACGGTTTTTTCGTCGGCGCGTCGGTTGGTGACTTCCCAGAAAATGCTCGAAGGCTTCCAATTTTCGTCGCTTTGCTCTTTTATTGTCTTTATCCAATAATCGGGGATATTCATGGCAAGGCGATAGTTAAAGCCGTAACCGCCGTCCTCGAATTTTGCGGCAAGCCCCGGCATACCGCTCACATCTTCGGCAATGGTGATGGCGTTGGGGTTCACCTCATGAATTAACTTGTTCGCCAAAGTAAGATAACAAATCGCGTTGTCGTCTTGATGCCCGTTAAAATAGTCGCCGTAACTCATGAAGGCTTCGCCCAAACCATGGCTGTAGTACAGCATGGAGGTTATGCCGTCGAAACGGAAACCGTCGAAATGAAATTCTTCGAGCCAGTATTTGCAGTTTGAAAGGAGGAAATGAACAACGTCGTCTTTGCCGTAGTCAAAGCAAAGGCTGTCCCATGCAGGATGCTCATGACGATCGCCCGGATAGAAAAATTGATTGGGGTCGCCGCAAAGATTACCCAAGCCCTCGACTTCATTTTTCACCGCGTGGCTGTGAACTATGTCCATTATAACGCCGATACCCTGCTTATGCGCCGTGTCGATGAGGTCTTTTAGCTCTTCGGGCGTTCCGCAACGACTGCTTGGCGCAAAGAAGGAACTCACATGATAGCCGAAACTCCCGTAATATGGATGCTCCTGTATCGCCATAATCTGAACACAGTTATACCCGTCTTTGATTATGCGCGGCAAAACATTTTCCTTAAATTCCGTGTATGTGCCGACCTTTTCCGCGTCCTGCCCCATGCCGACATGACACTCGTAAATGAGCAACGGATCGGTTTTGACCTTAAAGCCTTGGTCGTGCCAAACAAATTCTTTTTCGGGGCTCCACACCTGCGCGGAGAAGATTTTCGTCGTGTCGTCCTGCACCACGCGCCTGCACCAGGCGGGAATACGCTCGCCTTCGCCGCCGTTCCACTTGACCTTCATTTTATAAAGATCGCCGTGTTTTAGCTTGTCGGCGGGAAGTTTTATTTCCCAGTTCCCGCTGTTTTCAAGACGTTTTAAGCGGTAGTCCTCCTTTTCCTGCCAGCCGTTGAAGTCGCCGATAAGGTAAATGTCGGTGGCGTTGGGCGCCCATTCGCGAAATACCCAGCCGTCGTCCGTTTTGTGGAGTCCAAAGTAAAGATGCCCCGTGGCGAAATCGGACAATCTTATCCGACCGTTTTGCGTCAAATGATTTATTGCCCACACGGCATGATCGTGTCGGCCGCGAATTGCGTCCTCGTAAGGTTCAAGCCAACCATCATGCGCCACTATCCCGATATGTTTGTTATTTGCCATAATTGCCGCCCCTTCGAGCGTTACCCCCTTCGTTTTTTTACAGTTTGTCGCCGATTACTTCACCTTTTGCAATTCGACATTGGAAACGAATATTCCTTTTTTTTGCAAAAATTTTGAAAAAACCGAATTGTCGGGATGGGAATTTTTATGGGAAGCATTGCATAAATGAGTTCGTGCCAAAAGCCGAGAAATTTTTTCGGCAGACAAGGAAAGTGCCGCAACGTAGTAGCAACGCTACGTCGAGCGGCATTTGATACTGCTCCTCAATTAAAATCTTAATTGAGGAGTAGCATCAAATACTCTTAAAAAGCAGCATCACTTGCTTGTTACAACGTCGAAGGCTTCGTCGGCGCGGCGCAAAAAGATATTTTGCACGGCAGCCCCCGTACCCAAAGCATCGGTTATAACATTTGTGTCATAGCCGGCATCCTCAAAGAGTTTGCCGATGGCGTTCATTTCTTCTTTATCTGCGGCCAACGTGAGGGGAAACAGGGTAACTTTTTTTATTTTCGTTTGTTTTAACTTATTCCCTACCATGCCAAAATTCGGCCAGCCTTGGCCGTTGACAAGGTAAATGTTACTAAAGGACAGTTCCTTCAGCTTTTCCGTAATGAGGGTGTAATATGCATTGCCGATGGTTTTCGTGCCGGGGGTAAGAAGCAAAATCGCCTCTTTTTTCGCCTGTCGCGGAAACTGACCGGAAATAGCTCGCACCGCCTCATCAATATCGTCGGGTACGCCCTGCTGCCCCTGTCGAAACATAAGGGGCGTGCCGCAGGCAATTTTTTTGAAATCGTTCTTCTTCGACTCAAAGGCCGCCGTCGCCGCCATGTATTCTTCGGCGGGAACAATACCCAAATTCGCAACGGCAACCCGCGAATAGCCCGCCGCTTTTAATTGATCGAGAGCTTCCAAGGGGGTAGGAAACAACACTTCCTCCTTGGTCTTTATCTCGTTTATAACTTTTTTGTCGATAAAGGCGGTTATCACTTTAACGTTTGGATGAACCCGTTTGATACGATTCACCGTCGGTTCTATGGTTGCGGCGCGAAGAGATGGCGAGGCAACACCGCTTGTCACCACCAAAATTGCATCTTTGTCGGGCAGGGCGGCAAGAGCGGGGTTGTTGTAAAAAAGCACCGCATCGCTTGTGGCAACGGCCTTTAAGTCGGGTTTTGCGCTGACAAAGGTATCAAGATCGACTTCGCCGCTAACGTTTTCGTCGGGCATTTTATATCTTTTCTTGGGCTTTTTTTCGTCGGTTTTATTTTTTTTGTTCTTTTTCTGTTTTTTTGTTTTCTTGTCTTTTTTTTCCTTTTTATCCTTTTCGCCGCTTTGTACGGCATTTTCCTCTTTGTTTTCTTTGGAAACTTCGGCTTTCTCAAGGGATTTTTCCCCATTGTCCAGCAAACTTGCCCTGCTGTCGGCGGCGGCTACGGCAGCCACCATAACCGCCTCGTTGGTGTCCTCCGCCTTGGCTGCCTGCGTCGCCGTAAAATTGCTGCAAAACATGGCGGCGGTGATGGCGGCAACAAGAATTTTTTTCCTCTTGGTCATAATCGTTCCTCAAATCATATTCTTTTGATAAGCGTCGTAGAGAGCTTTTAATTCTTCGATTTTGTCGTACATTTCAACTTGCAAACGGGAAGCCGCGGCGTATTCCTTGGCATTAAGAGCGTTTATAAGCCGGGTAAACAACGACTTTTCGTCAATGCTGTCCTTGGCCAGGGCAATTCTCAGCGCACTTATCTTGCTGAAATTATACGCATCTTGATCCGTGACAAGGTTCGATTTTATTTCCTGAGCCTTCCGCACAATATCGCGATTTTCCGGAATTATACGGGCGATAAGCTCGGTTTTCCACCTCAAGAGCGCGCCGGCCTTAAAAGCGTTTATTATCTGATCGCGCAACGCGCCGCCTGCAGTAAGTACGGCACGTTTTTCGGGATAGTTGTCAAATGCCAACATATTTTCCCAAACAGTGGCGGGCGGTGCGCCGAAAAGACGGTTTCGCTCGTCGTCGGTATAATCTTCAAAAACATCGTTTTCACTGCGGTAGGCGCGATTTTTTTCAAGATAGAACCCAACCTGCCCCGCATCCTTAGACAGTTCGCTCAAAAGTTCGTCGGTGCTGTGGGCTATGGCGGCTTTTATGCCGTCTAAGGCCGCCGAATATATGGCCGCCAACACAAGGTATGTATTTGTGTAGGGGTTGCAAGCGCGAAGTTCAAATCGCGTGGCAAAAGGATTGCTTAGGTCGCGAATAAGCCCCGCCAAAATCGTGCGGTTGCGCGAAGGAATTTGCGGCGAATGACCAAGGCTCGTCACGATGCAAACGGGCGCTTCAAAGCCGGGTTTTAGGCGGTTTAAGGAATCGTTGGTGGCCGACACAAAGGGGTTTATAACTTCGTAATTTTTCAAAAGCCCCATTATCGCGCCGTAACCCACCGCGCTCATAAAATCTTTTGTCGGCTCGTCCGGCGAAAAGAGGTTGTACCTTTTGCCGTCTTTTGTTACCGCCATGACGCAAAAATGAGTATGTTCGCCGTTGCCCGCCAATCCTATCATGGGCTTGGCCTTAAAACTCACCTCAAGCCCCACGTTGCGGAAAATTTCCCGCACCAACGTCCGCACCAAAAGCTCGTTGTCCGCCGCCTGCAATGCCTCGTCAAAACGCCAGTCAATCTCGATTTGTTCGCAGACGTGCATCATGCGTCCGCTCTCGTCAATTTGCGCCTTTAATCCTCCGACTTCTTTATGACCCATTTCCGCTTTTAGGCCGTATTTGTCAAGTTCCGACACGCAAAGCTCCAACGCCGTCCGCACCGCGCCATGGGTACGCTCCCAGTATTGCTCCTGCATAACTTGGCTCGCGCTCATCTCTTCGATGTTGGCCTCTTCAAGAGGAGTTTTCACCCAAAACTCAAGTTCCGTGGCCGCAGTAAATTCTATATCGACAATTTCTTGCCCCGCTATTCGTTTTAACCCCGAAATTTCGGGAGTTTCGCGCAAAATGTCAAGCAATTCTTTTTTGACGAAGGCGAGTGTATCCGTCAGCACCGCCCGCGAATCGACACGTTTTCCTTCGTGTATCAAAAAGGCGGGTATTCTTAGCGTCCCTACGGGCTTGTTGGTTTCTTCGTCATAATGCTCCATATTGTAATCCACGAACCAATTTACGCTTGCATCCACGGGCATATCAACCTTGGCGTTGTTAAGAGTTGCGATGCCTGTCAGCACCACGCTTGAGCCGTCGGTTTGCACGGCGCGCCCTGCGTAAAATTCGTCCATGTCCTTGAGGAAAATTCGCATGGGGATTTTTTCGTCGGTATCGTTGCCCGCCATGTCGATGCCCATCAAAGAAACAAATTTAATTTCGGGGTGCGCCGAAAGAAGGGATTTTATTTCTTCCTTCGTTGAGCCGGCTTTTATAAAATACAACAAATCGGTCATAATTCGTACCTCGCATCACTTAAACAACATGGAAAATTTTTCGATAATATTGTCCTTTTCGCCAAGAACTTTCGTATAGTCTATGTGTATGCCGTTCTTTATTGCGTCTTGGGGCTTGGGCAAATTGTATTTTTGCGGTATGTTTACATCGGTGCGTACAGGCACAGTCCCTGCTTCCGCCACTTTTTGCTGAGATTCTTTGGTAAGGACATAATCCACGAATTTTTTTGCGCCCTCCGTGTTTTCGGCATCCTTAAAAATTGCAATGGGGCTTGGCACAACCAAAAGTTCCTTGGGGTAAACCATTGATAAATGCGCTCCCTTGCCGATACGGTCGGCGGTGATGTAGTCAACGCCCAAACACGCTGCAAGCTCCCCGGACACGGTATGGTCAATCACTTGCCCCGATCCTTTGCTCTTGTACGCGCCGTTATCTTTTAGGCGTTCAATGTAGTTCCAACCAAATTCCTTTTCCAAAAGGGCAATGCTCATAAACGCCGTACCCGAAAGGGCAGGGTCGGCAATGCCGAAAGCGTCGCGGTAGGTCGCCTCCGTCACAATATCCTCCCAAGAGGCGGGCGGCGTTTTCACCCGGTCGGTGTTAATCACAATACCCAGCGTCCCAAGCCGTGCCGCTGTGAAAGACCCGTCGTAATCGTCAAAGGGGTTTAGTATGTTATCCAATTCCGTGGGTTTGTATTGAAGAAGCAACCCTTCCTGTTTCATATAATAAAAATCCGGCACTTCGCTTGTCCAAATGACATCGGCTTCAATTTTCCCGCTTTGGCGTTCGGCGGCTATTTTTTGCATGAGCTTGCCCGCGCCGGCCGATTGATAATCAACGTCGTATTCGGGATATTTTTCCTTAAAGCCTTTGATGATGCCGCCAATGAGGGATTCTTTCATGGATGTGTAAATCACCAATTTTTCCCCCTTGGCTTGTTTTTCCTTGTCGGCCGTTTCATTGCCGCAACCCGTCGCCACGGCCGTAACCGCAACACATAGGGCAAGAAACAGCATAAGGGGGCGAAGGTTTTTTAAGAATTTTTTCATGCTATACCACTCCTTAAATTTTATACACGCAAAAACAAATTAACCGCAATCAAACACTTGCCGTAACTGCTGATATACGCCGCAGGGCTGTCCGCCACCGCCAAAAAGCGGGCGTATCTGGCCATAAGTTTTATCGGTTCGGTTTTTTCGGCAAATATGCGGCGGATTTTCTTCAAATGGAAAAATCCGTTCAGCGATTCGATTATGTAGCAACTTATCACCGCCATGAACAAAAATCGTTGCCAATTCGTAAGTGGAACATAGGAGGCGGCGAGCAAAAAACCGTAAGCGTCGATGATGATAATAAAAAGCTGTATCGCCGCGAAAACTCCCACCAAAACCTGCGGCGACAAAGCCGCAAGCATAGCTTCGTAAATGTGTCCGTTTTCCAAAAGGTCATTGGCCTGTTTTATGCGTTTTTTCTGATCGACCAAGTTATACGCCAAATACCCGCTCATAATAAGCCATAAAAAGCTGTAACACTGTATCCAAAACATCAACTTCTCCTCACGGCTTTGCGGCCAAATTCGTCGTCGATATTTTGGGCAGTTTGGGGCAAATTCTCCTTTGCCACGCTTAACATGAGTTTAACGCGATTTAGCTGATTTACTTCGCTTGAACCGGCATCGCAGTCTATTGCCACCAAATTTGCCCCTTCGTAACGCGTCCTTAACGCGTGCATTACGCCCTTGCCCGTTATGTGGTTGGGCAAACAGCCGAAGGGCTGAAGGCACACAACGTTCTTTACGCCCTCTTCGATGAGCTTCACCATTTCCCCCGTCAAAAACCAGCCTTCCCCCGCCATGTTGCCGAGGCTGACAAATTGCTCGGCAAGTTTGGCCGTTTCGTAAATACTTTTTGGGGCGCGGAAACGTTTGCTGTTCTTTAGGGCTTTTTTCACGGGGCGGCGAATAAATTCCAGCAGATTTATAAACATTTTGCCGAAAAACTCATTCTTCAATGTGCCGTCCAAAAGTTTCCTTGTCGCCACAGCATCATAGGCGGTATAAAGGAAGAAATCAATAAAATCGGGCATTACCACCTCCGCGCCTTCCTCAAGCAAAACTTTTTCAATGCGGTTGTTGGCGACAGGGTGATATTTAACCAAAATTTCCCCCACAATACCCACTTGGGGTTTTATCATTTTTTCGTCTATAGGCAGGTTCTCAAAATCCGCCACAATGTTTTTTACGTTGCGACGATAGCTCATAAAGCCGCCGATTTCGATGTCCTCTGCGGCGCGGGCAAGCCATTTTTCATAGAGCTTTTGCGTCGCCCCCGCCGTAATTTCATAGGGTTCAACGCGGTTTTTCACGTTCATCAGCAAATCGCCGTAGGCCGCCGCTTTTACAACGTCAACCAACATACTGCGGCTTAAATCAAAGGAATCGGTTTCGTCCTTCATGCCGTAACAAGCAAAGACGGGAACTTGAGGAAACCCAGCAACCTTTAGGGCATTTCTGAGAACGCTCAAATAATTGGTGGCGCGACACGCCCCGCAGGTCTGAAACAGCATGATTGACGTATTGTTTTCGTCGTACTCGCCGGACTTTAACGCCGCAATAAGCTGACCTATCACCACAATGGCGGGGTAACACATATCGTTGTTTACATAGCGAAGCCCCAAATCAATGGCGGCGCGGTCGGGCATGGGCGGGATAACCATGTTGTAGCCGTATTTTGCTACCGCCGCCCGCAACAGTTCAAAGTGAATGGGCGCCATTTGCGGCACGAGAACCGTATGACGTTTTTTGCACTCTTCGGTAAAGCGCGGCCGTTCGATAATACGCGGCGATTGATTGACAACGGTATGTTTGCGTTTTAACGCGGCCAAAAGGGAACGCAAACGAATTTTCGCCGCGCCAAGGTTAGAGACCTCATCCAGCTTTATCATGGTGTAGATACGCCCGGCGTGTTCGGTTATGTCCTTAACTTCCCCGACGGTCAAAGCATCAAGGCCGCAACCGAAGGAACTCAGTTGAATTACGGTTATGTTGTTTCTTGCGGCGGCAAATTTCGCCGCATGGTAAAGCCGCGCATGATAACTCCATTGGTTTACTATTTTAAGCCCACTGTCATTAACGGGCAAATGGAACACCGCATCCTCGGATAAAACAGGAATATCGAAAGTTTCAATCATCTCCGGGATGCCATGGTTTATCTCCGGGTCGGCATGATAGGGGCGGCCGATAAGCAACACAGCCTGTTGCCCCGTTTCTTTTATATGGCGCAAAATTTCTTCGCCGCAGGCGGCAACGTCCTGCCGATAATGTTGAAGTTCCGCATAGGCCGCAGTCACCGCCGCTTTTATTTCGCTTTTTGATAAATTTTCGTCGGCAAGCTCCTCATGCAACCGTTCTATCAGCCGTTTCTTGTCGTTAAGCGGCAAAAAAGGCCGATAAAAAACAATATTTTTTTCCCATAAAATATCCATGTTGCCGCGAATGTTTTCCGCGTAAGAGGCCACTATGGGGCAGTTAAAATGATTGTCCGCCTCCTTTTCGGCAAATTCCATGTTATACGGTTCGCAGGGGTAAAAAATCTTAGTTACGCCCTTTTCGATTAGGTTCATTATATGTCCGTGAGCCAATTTGGCGGGGTAACACAAGGAATCCGAGGGGACTGTGGCCATGCCCTTGTAATAAAGTTTTGCCGAAGATTCGTCGGACAAAACCACTTCGTACCCAAGTTGCGTAAAAAATGTAAACCAAAAAGGGTAATCTTCGTACATATTAAGGACACGCGGCAAGCCCAAACGCCCACGCCGCCCGTCTTTTAGGGGCGCGTAATCAAAAACCCGTTTGTATTTGTAAGAATAAACATTAAGGCCGCTGTCCTTTTTCTTTACGCCGCCCACTCCGCGCTCGCATCGGTTGCCCGTGGCGTATTTGCCGCCGTCGGAAAATGTCTGCACCGTTATCAAGCATTTGTTGGTGCAGCCGTTGCAACGATAGGATTTTGCCGTGGCGGTAAAATTCGTAAGAGCGTCTTTAGACAGAACCGTTGACTTCTTAACGCCGGAGAGCAGAGCCGACACCGCCGCGCCGTATGCGCCCATAAGCCCTGCAATATCCGGGCGAATGACCTCTTTGCCCAAAATGTTTTCGATGGCGCGTAAAACCGCATCATTATAGAAAGTGCCGCCCTGCACCACAATTTTTTCGCCCAAGTCCTCGACGTTTTTTAACTGCATCACCTTAAACAGGGCGTTTTTCACCACCGACATGGCAATGCCCGCCGAAATATCCGCCACGGACGCGCCATCCTTTTGCGCCTGTTTCACCTTAGAGTTCATAAACACGGTGCAACGAGTGCCAAGGTCAACGGGATCTTTTGAGTACACGCCCTTTTGGGCAAATTCCCCCGCCGTCATGGAAAGCCCTTGCGCGAAGTTTTCGATAAAAGAGCCGCAACCTGCCGAGCAAGCCTCGTTAAGGGTTATGTTGCCTATGTTGCCATCTTTTACGAAGAAACATTTCATATCCTGCCCGCCGATGTCCATGACAAAGGACACGTCGGGGCAAAATTCCTCTGCCGCCCGCAGGTGAGCAAAGGTTTCAACCTCGCCGCCGTCGGCATGAAGCGCGGCTTTTACTATGGCTTCGCCGTAGCCCGTGGCGTACACTGCGCCAATATGCGCCGCAGCGGGCAAAGCATCGTACAAATCTTTCATCTGCGCCACCACGGTCTTTAACGGCGAACCGTGATTAGAGCCGTAGGAAGTGTACAAAAGCTCTTTGTTCTCGCCGACGGCCGCAATTTTGGCCGTGGTGGAGCCGGCATCTATGCCGACGTAAACCGCGCCCTCATAATCTGCCAAACTTCCGCGCTTAACCTTATCCCGCGAATGACGCGCCCGAAAAACTTCATAATCCTTTTCGTCGGCAAACAGGGGTTTAATGCCATTTTCCGTATTCGCCCGGTTGTTTTTTTTGTCTTCCACGGCCTGTTTAACCGTGCGCTCAAGTTCGTCAATGCTGATTTTTCGCGCATCCTCGGACAGTGCCGCGCCCATGGCCACGAAATAATTGCCGTCCGTTACCGGCACATGATGATCCGCGTTTAGCTTCAAAGTTTCGATAAAGCGTTTTTTTAGCTCCGACAAAAATGTCAAAGGCCCGCCCAAAAAAGCAACATGACCCGTTATGGGGCGGCCTTGCGCCAAATTGCCGATTGTTTGATTGACCACCGCCTGCATAATAGAGAGGGCAATATCCGCTTTGCTTGCGCCGTCGTTCATAAGTGCCTGTATGTCCGTTTTGGCAAACACGCCGCAACGGGATGCGATGGTATAAATTTGTTTGCCTTGGGCGGCCAAAACGTTAAGCCCGGCCGCATCCGTAGAAAGAAGGGCGGCCATGTGGTCGATGAAAGACCCGGTGCCGCCGGCGCAAACACCGTTCATTCGCTGCTCCGGGGCTGCGCCGAAATAAGTTATTTTGGCATCTTCGCCCCCAAGCTCCACCACGGTATCCGTTTGGGGAATGAAATTTTTCACTGCCTCGCGGCAAGCAATCACTTCCTGCACAAAGGGCAGGTTTAATTTTTGCGCCAAGCCCATTCCGGCAGAGCCTGACATGGCAAAGGAAAATTTCGCCTCGTCTATCGTTTCTTTGAGTTTTTGAATATTTTCCTTCAATGCCGCGCCTATTTCCGAAAAATGCCGCTCGTAGTTTTTATAAACAAGTTCCTGCGCTTCGTTTAGAACCGCAAGTTTTATGGTTGTCGAGCCTATGTCAATCCCTACGCGAAGATTTCTCCGCTCTGTCATGCAATCACCTGTTTTCCCGTTAATGTTTATAAAATCATTATACCGATATAGGCAATATACTACCACGCTTTTATTTATAAAACAACTGTGGTTAATCGTAATACTGCTCATCAATTAAAATTGTCCATTTTTATTTGATGAGTGGTATTAAAAACCGCCAAATTGTGCTATAGTAAACGCACCGAACCGTTTTATACAAATCTCCGCTAAAAGTACACTTTTTTACGGAAAAAGCAATCACGTAAGTTAAGGAAACACTGCATAATTCGTCCGCACCCTTGTCGGGTCTTTTTCCGGCATACTGCGTCATTCCTCCTCAGCGTAGCACCACT